>JAJDAH010000308.1 GCA_029261965.1 Polyangiaceae bacterium | reverse complement strand
TTCCGCCGGCGCCGCAGCCACCGATCGGTGTGCCCGCACACATGCCCGTCGGCTCGGTGCACGCGTCGAGGGTACACGGATCCCCATCGTCGCAGACGACGGCGACTCCAGGCGCGCAAGCTCCCGACTGACACGTTTCCTGTCCATTGCAGGTAAGAACGTCGTCGCACGGGGTGCCGTCAGCGGCTGTTGCGTCGGCGGGACACGCTGTGGCGCTTCCGTCGCATTGCTCTTCGACGTCGCACGCGTTCGCGGAGGCGCGGCAGACTGTGCCGGCCGAAGCCACCTGGCTCGGAGGGCAGCCGAGCGCAGCGCCAGAACAACGCCCACCGAGATCACAGGCTTCTACTCCCGGAGCGCACGGGGTTCCGGCTGCCGCGAGCAGATCCGCTGGACACGCACCCGCGACGCCGTCGCAGGTTTCCGCCGCGTCGCAAGCGTCCACCGACGCGCGGCAGACGGTCCCGGCTGCCATCACCGCGTTGACGCAGGCGCCGGAAACTCCATCGCAAGTGTCCGCCAGGTCGCAGATGCCGACCGCGGCGCGACATGCGTTTCCAGCGGGGCTCACCATGTCAGCGGGACAACTCGGCGAGACGCCGTCGCATTGCTCGGCCGTGTCGCAACCACCCAGGATCCTTCGGCAGACGTTGCCCGCAGCGCGCACGCTGCAGACGCCGTCGGTCGTGGCCCCGGTCGCGATGCTACAAGCACGGCAATCTTGGGGATCTCCTCCGCCACAGGCCGTGTCACAGCACACCCCGTCTATGCAATCTCCGCTGAGGCATTGGGCGGCGTTCATGCAGATCGCGCCGTTGGCTTGCGGTGCGACACCCGGCCCACCGAGCAGCTGGCCGCGGAGGCGCATGCCGCGCTCGTTCGGCTGTTCGAGCCAGCTGGGGTAGACGAGTAGGGTTTGAGCGGTGGGTCCCGTGGCGAGCGCGGGGTCGACGGCGATGCGGGTGGGTTCGACGACCTCGAGGCCGCCGGGATCGATGACGGTACCGTCGGGAGCGATTCGGGTGACGCGGACTTTGAGGCCCGACAGGGTGGTGCCGAGCTGCGTGGCGACGAGGAAGTGGGTGCCATTCCAGCTCGCGGAGGCCTGACCCGAAAACCCGCTGCCGAGAGGGATGAGCCCGGAAGTGAGTCCCTCGGACGTCACGATGACGGTTTGTCCCTCGAACGCGACCAGGAAACGGCTTCCGTTCGATGCCACTGAAGGGCGTGATTCGTCGCAGGAGGTAATTCCGAGGGGGATCCCACCGGGATCCAACACCGTGAGGTCAGAGTCGAGGCGAGCCGCTCTCAAAGAATCGAAGTTGGTTCCGCGGGCGCACCAGACTATCAAGTGCTGCGATCCGCTCCAGGAGATGGCCGGCCAAACCGAGCTGTTCGGATTGCTGTCGATGAGCTGACCCGTCGGGTCCGCGACAGTTCCGTCGGACGCCACTTTGGACACTCGGAGCCCGGCCCCAATGGCGCGATGGGCGGCTACGTAGTCGGTCCCGTCGAAAGTCAACGCTCCGGTGGGGGGCAACGACACCGACCCGAGAACGGTGCCACTCTCCGACACGCGCCAAAGTCCATTGACCGTGCTGGACGCCACGCTCGCCGAGACCAGAAAGTCGCGACCGTCGGACGCGATCGCCCAAGCACCAGGGTTCAAAGCGTATCGCCCGTCGCCCAGCGGGTCCTCCATGGGCATCGTGTTGACGGAAAGCTCGATGCCCGCGGGATCGAGCTGCGTACCGTCAGCAGCGATGCGGCCGACACGCACGCTGCTCAAGAAATCCTGGGACGTGATCCCGGGGGATGTATTGGGAGCCGTATCGTACCAGGCGGCGAGGTAGACGCTCCCGTTGAACGCCGCCATCGGGAAGTACTGGCCGGACGGCATGAGCGCTGGAAAGCTTCGCGGTCCAACGAGCGTATCCGAGATTCGCCAGGACGTGACGTCGGTGTGAGTCATGCTCGGTCCGGTGCTCCAGCCACTGTGAGTGACCAGCGCTCGGATTTCCGAACCGGCGCGCACCGCGAGGGGCGCCCCGAATGAGCCTGGATCCGCGGCCGAGTCGACGCGTACTCCTCCGGGGTCGTTGAATGGTGGAAGTGGCGCTAGCGGAGTGCCGTCGTCGGCCACGGTTACAAAGCGTATGTCGACGAAGATGCCGTCAACCACCTGTTCAAAGAATACGAAGTATTTGTCTCCAAGAAATTCAGCATCGGGATCTGTACTGAAGACTGTGGTTCCGGCGAGGACGAGCGTCGTCGCGCTTCCGATGGTGGCGTCCGCCATCACGATTCTGCTGGAGATGGTTCCGACGGCGTCGTCGTCGTGATAAGCGACGAGATAGCTCGTGCCGTCGGTCGCAACCGTCGGCACGCTCGCCGGGTTACTGATTTCCATTCCGCCGGGATCCAGCACCACTCCTGTAAGATCGACCCGCGCCGCCAAGACCCGCGGAGAAGAGCGCCAGACAGCCAAGCACTGAGAAGCGGCACACGCGATGTGCGCATCGTTTCCGGCGGGCGCTATCGTAATGGGCGTGGCGTCGACGATGGCCCCTGCTGTGGATACTCGCGTGGCCACCAGGCCTAGCGAGCCGCTCCACAGGATCCAATAGTTGCTCCCATCGAACTCGACCGCGTGGACGGACTGCACGCCGGCGGTCTCGATGGGGATCGGCACGGCGTCGACGAACGATGCGTCCGCCGCCATTCTCCGGACGCCCAGCGTACCGTCACTAGCAATCGTCGCGACTAGCCATCCGGCACCGTCGGATCCTACCGCTCCTCGGTCCGCACCGAGATCGATACCCGACGGATCCAGAACTTGGTCTGATGCCGAGGCTCGCGTGGCTCGAAGCGTTGTCGGCGCGAAGAAACTCTGTTGATAAAGATAGAAGTTCCAGGGCATCCAAGTCGGCCGCGCGCTCTCCTCGTAGAGCACCAAAGTGTCCGTCCCGTTCGAAGCGGCGTCCTCGAGACTCGTCCATCCCCAGCTTCGCTCGTACGCCAGCGCGTCGAGCGCAAATTCCCCCGACGTGGGCAGCAGCACCGCCTCTTGCCGCGACTCCAGCCGGGGCGGCTCTTCACGAGGCGCAGCGCAGCCCGCCAGCAGCACGCCGGCGAGCACGACCCCACGGCAGACCCCCATTCAGGGAGTATAGCGCACCGCAAGGGTCCGAAGTGTTTGGATCACGCGCCGCTGTTAGTCCTCAGCGGGGACGGGGCAGGAGAGGCTGTTGCTGTACATTCCGGAGCGGTCGAAGCAACAGGCACGGCGCTTTCCTTTTGCAAGCATGTCGCAGGCGGTGGCTATCCGTTTTGTTCGCGTTTCCGCTTTCTTGCCGGATGTAATCCAGTAGATCCAGTCCCGGCGCGCCACCGGTGTGATGTCCGTCCACGTTGCCCGCGCTTTCGCGGAGGCTTTCAGCGCCCGGAGGATGTCCGCCGGCACCTTGGGCTCAGGCTCCTCCTCCATCGGCGCGATGTTCAAGGCGACGGTGTCGCCGGCTTTCACGCCCGCAGCCTCGCGCAGTTTGCGGTCCACTTTCAGCCAGTGGCTTCCCTGGCCGTCCGGCTCGAGCGTTGCCTGAAGCTCAGCTCCATTGAGAGCCCCCTCGACGGACACCATGCTCCGCGTGGGCAGCTTCGAGCTCGCGGCCTTGGGCAGGCGCAAGAAAGTCCATGACACGGACCTCCCCGCCGGCCGGTGGAGCTTGGCTTTGAACTTGACCTTCGTGGCTCTCGCCATGGCTGACCTCGCCATGTGCGCATTTTATACCGCTCCCACGTGGGAGCGCACGACTCGGGGTTTTAGGCGGGCGGGGACTGCCGGGGCTCGTTCAATCGAACGCGGACGAACCGGCCGGAGGCGACGAGGCCGACGAAAATGGATGCGGCCGCGGTGACGGCGAACGAGACGTGCGCGACGGACGGCCAGACCGCCGAGACGACGACGCCGGTGCCGGCGACGACTGCGGCCCAGGCGAGCATGGGCAGCATGATCGCGGCGCCGACGATGAGCTCCGCCGTGAGCAGCAGCGAGTCGTACATCAAGGTGGTGGCGACGGGGGCGTCGGTGACGAAGCCCAGAAGGCGGCTGCCCGTGACCGAGGCGGCAATGGTCAACAGCAGTGCAAACGCGTGCCGGTTGGGCGCTGTCTGCATCAGCTGCTTCCGAAACCAGATGCCCAACGCAACAACCGTGGCCAGTGGGACGAGGCTCTCGAGGAGGAGGTCACGCGGCGTCGCGCTGTTTCCACGAAGGACGGCTGCCGTGCCGAGGCCCACGCCCAACGCGGCGACGACGATGAGAGACAAGCGCCGTTGGCGGGCCGCCGTGTTCGGGTCGAGCGACCGAACGAGTCGCTCGAGATCGGCGGCGCGCGCCCGGCGATGCGACAGCAGATCGTCGAGCTCATCGCGAGCTTTCTTGGCGTCCGAGTTCGCATCCCACGCTTCGAGGGCTTGGCCCAACGCAAAGCGCGTCTCGATGACGAGTTGGTCGACGCGGTGGTTGAAGTCTTCGGCTTCGGCTTCGTCGGCCCGTTCGAGCATCGTTTTCAAGGCGCGCAACCGTTCGAGCGCCGAGTCGCTGAGCGCGAGGGACGCTCGATGGCTTCGGAAGTCGACGAGCTGGCGCCGTAGCTCCACGGCGTTCTTCGGCCGGGCCCCGCGATCACGCGAGCAGGCCCCATTGGCGATATGGCCGAGCTCGGCGGGGACGGTGGCGGGGTAGTCGAACGGTTCGGACTCCACGGCCGACTCGAGCGCTTCGAACACCGTTTCGGCCTGGTGACGATACTTGCCGGTCAGCACTCGATGCAGGACGGCGCCAAGAAGGTAGACGTCAGTCGTTTCGTCGACTCGCCCCCCGAGCACCATCTCCGGAGCGATGTAGCCGACAGTCCCACAGAGCTTGTCGTCCGGATCTCCAGCTTTCGTCGCAATCCCCCAGTCTGCGAGGTAAACGTCACCGAACCGACCGATGAGCACGTTCTGCGGCTTGATGTCTCGGTGGATGATGCCGTTCGAGTTGGCGAAGTGAACGGCGTTGCATACGTGCTGGAGGATCTCGAGATGTTCTTCCAGGCGGTTGTCGGGTGCGCCCCCCCAATCCGCCCACGCCGGGTGGTCGGGATCGGACAGGAGCTGGCTCCATTCGACACCTTCGACGTGTTTCATGACGATGACCGGCCGCCCGCTCACGTCGAGCCCCACGGCGTGCACGGGAATGATGCCCGGGTGTTCGAGATGACCGGTGACCGCGCCCTCGGACATCAGTAGCGCGCGGTCGTCGGCCGACGCACTGTCCCTGACGGTCTTGATGGCGACGTCGCGATCGAGCGAATGTTGCTTCGCCAGAAAGACGCGGCCCATTCCACCCTCTCCGACGAGCCCGATGATCTCGAGGTCCCGATCGGCCGGTGTCGTGCGCTCGGGGGGCGATGCGACCTTCGACGATGTGCCGTCGAGATCGACCGAAATCCTGGGAAACGTTCCAAAGGGGGCCTCCCCGGCCGCGCTGGCCAGGGTGCCCTGGGTGTATCGCCAAGTCGCAGCGCTGACGCCGACGCCGATCGTGGTGGAGGCGTTGGGCGCATCATTGCCCTCTAAACCCGCGTCGGCGAGCCGCCGTTTCACCGTGGTCTTGGCGTCCACCTGGCAGAGGCTAGGAAGATCGACGCCGACGATGGAAGCCAAAAGTTCACATGAAGAGAACACGGCGCGTGCACGGCGAAGACGTGCGTGGACTCAGCAACGTCCGGAAGAAGCGATGACCGACCCCGATCACACTCTCCCTGATCCACCTGGTGGGTCATGAGTGCAAAAAAGGAAGAGACCCGCCAGCGCCGGCTCGGCATCCTGATCGAAAACTCCGCGTCGGGCCGGAAGATTCCGCCACTCGATATCGGCAAGTAGCGCAGCTGACGGCGATTGGACGACCATTGGTTCGTGAAGCGCAACGCCGTAGTGCGTCCATAGGCTCTGTCGCGTTACTCGGGGAGAGCGTCGATGAGCGCCTTGCTTGCTGGTATGGCTTTGACGAGAGCGTTCAGACCGGAGCGGTTGCCGCTTTGATGCATGGCGGTGGCTGACTCCTGGAGCAGCTCGGGGAAGGAGAAGGGCTTCTGTTGGTGGGCACCCCACGACCAGAGGCTCCGGCGTTCGGAGAGGGCACCGAAGTCACCCTGGTAGAGGTGGAGGGCGTGCGCCGGCGCATCACCCGGGTTCTCGATGCAGTGGATGACGTCCTTGTCGAGGGTCAGAATCTCGCCGGAGCGCACGGTGATGGCGCGTGCTTCTTCGAGCGAGCCCGCAGCGTCACGCTCGAAGATGTGGTTGACCTCCTGCCCCTCGAGCTGCGCGATGACTGCGCTCACGGTGTGGTCGTGGATGCCGCTCTGAAAGCGCGCGGGAACGCGGGCGTACAACATGGTCAGCTCGGGCGAGGCGTGAACGATGAGCTCGCCGATGTTGGCGTCAGGGGGAACGGCGGCCTGGAGCGCGCGCATGATCTCGAGCGGGCCGCAGCGAGCCACGGCCTCGGCGAGGTACGCGCGCGCCGCCTCTTTCTGGTTGCTGGCCTGGTCCATGACTCGTTTGCAGCCGGCGGCGAAGTCTTCGATCGCGAAGGTGGTCATGATGCTTCCTTGTTTCGGCGCGTCGGGCGCCGTTGATGAAGACACGGTACGCCTTTCACTAACGCAAGCAAATATGGTAAATATCCACTGCACGTTTGCGTTTTTGCAATGTCCGTCATCCCCAACGAGGCGCCCCGAGAGCCGCAGTCGGCTGGCCTAAGCCGTCTCGAGTGGAGCGACCTACGGGTCATTCTCGCGATTTGTAGAATGGGAAGCTTGGCGGGGGCGGCTCGCCTCCTCGGCAAGGACCACAGCACCTTGTTCCGCAAGCTCAACCGGATCGAGTCAGTCGCCGGGGTGCGTTTCTTCGAGCGGCTGCCGTCGGGCTACCTGATGACCGACGCGGGCGAGATCGCGCTTCGTTTCGGCGAGCGCATCGAGAGCGAGTTCCACGCGCTCGGGCGCGAGATCGATGGGCGTGACGCGCGACTGGAAGGCAACGTGCGGGTCACCGCTCCGGACGGCATCTGCACCGTGCACTTGCCGCCGCTGCTCGCCGAGTTCCACGAGCTCCACCCGCACGTGGCGATAGAGCTGGTGGAAGGGTCGGCCGCTTTCGACCTCTCACGCCGGGAGGCCGACGTGGCGATTCGAGCAACGCGGCAGCCGCCCGACGACAGCCTCGGTCGCAAGATCAGCGACTTCCGTTTCGCTGCCTACGCGTCGCCCGCTCATCTCGAAGCAGCAGGCCCTCGCGAGTTGACCGATCACGACTGGGTGATGACGGCGGGCATCGAGGACTGGTTCGTGCCCGTCGTGTGGAAGAGCCGCGCTCAGGCTATCGAGAGCTGCATCATGCGCACCAACTCGACGACTGCAGCGCTGCGGGCAGCGGAGGCCGGCATGGGCGTCGCGCCGCTGCCTTGTTATCGAGGCGACGCCAGTCCCGCACTGGTCCGAGCGTGCCGAACCTTCGATCACTTGGACATGGAGCTGTGGATCATGACCCACCCGGTGCTGCGCCACACCGCCCGAGTCCGGGTGCTCATGGCGTTTCTTCAGGAGACGTTCGAGCCCAAGGCGGACCTCTTCGCTGGAAAGTCGGTGAGGCAGCAGCCTGCGGGTCGTCACGATGAGACAGGCCGCGCGGCCACGCGGGCGCTTTCGAGCGGAGCCGTTTGATCGAGCTCACCCCGCGCCAACCCGATCAGATACAATCCGCGGAGTGAACGGAGAACTATCGCCTGGCGCCATTGCGGCGGCGACTCCCGAGGCCGCAGCTGCTGGCGCAGAGATTCTCGCGGACGGGGGCAATGCGGTCGATGCGGCTGTCGCCGTGTCGCTCGCGCTCGGAGTGAGCGAACCGGCGGGATCCGGAATCGGTGGTCAGTCGACGTTGTTGCTGCACGGACCTGGCGTGGATCCCGTGGCCATCAACGGCTCCTCGTTCGCTCCGGCTGCAGTACCGCCCGACGCATCACTAGGAGATCTGTCCGAGCACCGCGCCACGACGATCCCGACGAACCTTCGCGCTCTGGACTTTGCGCATCGGCGCTTCGGCAGCGGCAAGCTCTCGTGGTCGCGCCTCGTCGAGCCCGCGATTCGACTCGCCGAGGAAGGTCATCCACTCGGTGAGTTTCGTCGCCGAGCCCTCCTTCGCCACGCTCAAGCCATCCGCGCCAACGGTGTCGCGACGCGGATTCTTCTCGGGGCCGATGGCCGCGTACCCCAAGCGGGCGCGATCATGCGCCAGCCGCTGCTGGCGAAGACGCTTCGGCGAATCGCCGAGAGAGGGGCGGACGACTTTTACCGCGGCGAGATTGCCCGAGAGATCGCTGCCGAGATGGGGCGCGCCAAGGGGTGGTTGTCCGCTGGAGATCTCGCCAACTTGGGCGAGCCGCCCGTCTTGCCCGCGCTGGGCGGAACGTACCGCGACTGGGACGTGTTCACGTTGCCACCACCCGCTGCGGGTTGGGTCGTTCTTCTGGCGCTCAACATTCTCGAGCAGGCGCCCGAGGGAGAGCTTGCCGTCGAGGGCCCTGCCCGTCTCGTGTGGCTCGCGAACGCCCTCGGTGCAGCGCACCAGCGACGAGTGATGCGGCCACCACCCGACCTGGTCCACTACGAGAAGGCGGTTGCGGGAAGAACGTCCAAGGACCGCGCGCGCACGATCGCACGATCGCTCCCGCGCTACTCGGGTGAGACGACGCATTTTTCACTCGCGGACGGCGCGGGCTTGGTGGTCGCTGTCACGCAGAGCCTCAACTCCTATTACGGCGCACGCACCGCCCACTCGTCGCTAGGCTTCCTCTACAACGACTACATGCGCGAGTTCGTTTCGGGTGACGAGGACCATCCCTTCGCTTTGCGCCCGGGCGCGATGCCGTACTCGTCGATGAGCGCCACCGTCCTCGGTCGAGACGGCCGGCCCGAGCTCGCCCTCGGCAGCCCCGGCGACGACCGCATCATCTCTGCGGTCGTCCAGGTCGCCAGCCACTGGGTCGACATCGGCCAGGGCATCGAGGCGGCGGTCGGCGCCCACCGAGTCCACGCACTCCGGGGCGGCGAGCTGCTCGTGGAGCATCCGCCCGAAGACGCATCGACCTTGCTCGCGCTCGAACGGCACGGCCACGTCGTCTACCATCCGGTGACGAGCTTGGAAGTAGGCGAGCTCAATCCCTATTTCGGAGGCGTGCACGCCGTGGCGCTGGACGACGGAGCCTGGCAGCCAGCCGCCGATCCTCGTCGCGACGGTGTCGGGCTGCTCGCGCCGAGCGTTTCCGGGGCATGACTCTTCGCCTTGCTGCCGTCGCGCTCGATCACTTCATCTTCATGATCCGAGGGCGACCGACCTTGCCGGTTCGAGACTTCCGCTTCCAGAACAGTCTGAACCCCTGCTTGTGCCAGCCGATAACCGTTTTCGGCTGGCCGATGATCAGTGGCGATCTCCACTTGCTCCAGAATCTCGACAGCACGGCCCAAAGAACACGTTCGCTTGGCTTCGTGGTGCGCGCAGAATGGGCAACGGCACCTTCGGAAATTAGTCGATTCCGGACAACGTGAGCTCGATCACGACCGCGACCCTCGTCGCGAACGGAGATTCGCACGCTTGCGCCCTCCTCGGCTCGAGTAGCGCCCGTTGCTGGGGTCTGAACACCGAAAGCCAAATCGGGAACGGAACGACGTCGAACGCGGTCAACCCGCCCGTCGACGTCACGTGCCTCGTTGGAGCCGTCGTCGACCCTGGCCGCGACCACACCTGCGCGCTGCTCGATGTCGGAACCGTTCAGTGTTGGGGCGGCAACGATCTGGCGCAGCTCGGCAACGGGGCTGTCGCTAGCTCCAACGTTCCAGGCGAGGTTCCCGGGCTGACGAACGTCGCGACGGGGCGCAACGGCACGCTTTCCGCAGGCGCTTCGCATGCGTGCGCCATTCTGAGCTCGGGTGATGCAACCTGCTGGGGGTCGAACGAGCAAGGGAAGCTGCGTGACGGGTCAATCCTCTCATCGTCGCGACCGATCGCCGTGTTGTCTCTGCCAGCGCTCTAGACCCGGTCGCTGGAAAAATCACATCCCAGGGCTGCGTAGTGACCTTCGGCAGTCCTCAATGTCGCCTGCCGATCTGCGTCGGCCGGGAGACGGACGGCCAACCCGTCGGAGTGACATGATACCGTCCGACGATGACCACGCTCGTCCGTTTGATGCGAGTCGCACCGACTGCCCTACTCGCGCTCACCGCAGTCGCATGCGCCCCCGGCGCGGCAGGGGAGCTCATCCGGCCCGACGATCCAACCGCTGCCGGAGCATTCGGCGAAAGCGAAACGCAGTGCCACGAGAGCGGCGAGTCCGCACAACCGTTGATCGTGGACTGGCGCGCCCACGAGCGCGCGAATCTGGAGGAAGCCATGAGCGGACGTGTTGCCGTCGTGAAATACGATTGCAACGGACTGAGGCTGCTTCGCGACTGCTACGTTCCCGGCTCTTACGGATTTCTTGCGATGAGTCGAAAGAAGGAAGCCGTCAAGCTGAACGACGCCGATGAAATTCGGACGAACCTTCCCTTGGGCGGATTGAAAATGATCGCCAACTTCAAGGCCGAGATCGAGCGCGGCATGACAGTCGATCTCGCCACAGTCATGATCGGCAAGCGAACGACCACGGTTCGGTCAGCGGCTCTTGAGGAAGCGAAGGGTCAGTGTGATGGAGCAACGCATTACGTTCGTGGCGCCTTCATCGGCGCCTTCGCGATGAAGAGTGGCACGCGCGGCAAGGTCGTGTCGGAGGCCGAGTTGTTCGGTAGCGGCGTCGCGGGGGAGAGCTCCAGCTCGAAGAGCATCGACAACGCGGATGGCGAGCCTCGTCGATGCGATCATGTCGAGGCAGACGTCGAAAAGTCGCCAGCGGGATGCTCTGCGATGCTGCGGCTCGAGCTAGTCGGATTGTTGGACAAGCCCTCCAGCTCGCCTCCGGAACAGCGCCCTTCGGTGCGGTCGTGCCCGGGTGACACCGTGTTGGCCGACGGCAAGTGCACTCGAAGAAACAAGACCGAAAACCCCTACCAGTGTGGCGATACGGCTCAGGAGTGCACGACGCAGTGCGACCGTGGCCAAGCAGAAAGCTGCAATCGTCTTGGCACGATGTACGCGGCCGGTGGGGGTGGGCTGAGCAAAGACGTGGTGAAAGCGACGCAGCTCTACCAGCGCGCCTGTGAGGCGGGCGCCGCAAGCGGGTGCCACAACCTCGCACTTGCGTATGAAACCGGAGCGGGTGGGGTCGCTCGCGATGCGGCGAAAGCGGTAGGACTCTTTCGGCGGGCATGCGACGCGGGTCTGCCAGATTCGTGCAGCTCACTCGGGGTCCGGCATCACAATGGAGGAGGCGGGCTCGCCAGGGACGTGACGAAGGCCGTGCCGCTGTTTCGTCGTGCTTGTGATGGAGGCAACGCGGACGGGTGCTCGAACCTCGGGTCCATGTACGTCTCCGGCCGGGGCGGAGTCGCACAGGACACCGCAATAGCCGCACGGCTATATCAACGGGCTTGCGAGGGAGGCAGTCCACCCGGGTGCGCGAATCTCGCACGCATGTACAAGGCCGGCGGTTTCGGCGTGGCGAAGGACGATGCGAAAGCCGTGGAGCTCTTGCAGCGGGGTTGCCGCTTCGGCGGCGACATCTCCTGCGCCGATCTCGGATTGATGTACGACGAGGGACGTGGACGACTCGCGAAGGACGAGGCGAAGGCGATAACGTTCTATCAGCGTAGCTGTCGTGGACGCTTCATCCGTGGGTGCCACTACCTCGGGTACTCGTACGCCAACGGCAAAGGGGGACTCATCAAGAACGAGGCAAAGGCGGTCGAGTTCTATCGGCGGTCTTGTGATGGTGGCGTTCCCAATGGCTGCCGACACCTTGGCCTCAGCTACGAGCATGGGCGCGGATTGACGAAAGACGAAGCCAAGGCCGTCGAGTTCTATCGTACGGCATGCGAACTGGGCGGGGCGCATGGATGCTTGCTCCTCGGGCGCATGCACAGGGCGGGCCGGGGCGGGCTCGCCGTGGACCCGGCCAAAGCCCGCGAGCTGAACGACCGCGCTTGTAGAATGGGCGTTCCGAGTGCGTGCAACAACTAGCACTCCGAGCGGTCGGGAAGCGGAAGCGCGGCACGCCGCCCATCCCCTTCGGTTTCAGTTCCGGCGGGGAAATCACGCGGATCGCATCTGACCGACGGACGGTCTCTGCGGCTAGGAGAATCAACGAGGTGCGCGGAAGTCGTCGAGATGCTCGCGGACGATCTGATGAAGAACGGTGTCCTCTGGCCGACGGCGCTCGCGGAAGGACCGGTCGGGAGTCGTCGGGTGCGCCACCCGACGCGCGCTTGCGAAACACGTGCCGCGCAGAATCGCCGAGAAACGTCAGGCATGCCGGGTGGCGGACGGTGGCGGCTACGGTGGAGGCCACCTCGCAAGTGGACGATCGTGGAAGGAACCGCGGACCGGGCACGAGCGGTCGAGCGCTCCCCTGAGACCTGACGCCTCTCGATGCACGTTCCTCCGAGGCCGGCTACACTCGTCTCGTGGGAAAAACGATCACGTACCTCGGTTTGCTTTCGGTTCTGACCTTCGCGATCGCCAGCGGTTGTGGCGGCAGCGGGAATGATGGCCTGGGCGGAGGCTGCACGAAAGACACCGACTGCCGAGAACCGCGGATCTGCGAGGCTGGAACGTGTGTGGATCCCGGGGGCGGAACCGGAGGTTCGACGAGCGGGACAGGGGGAGGCGCCGGAGCACTGGGCACTGGCGGAAGCACGGGCGGCTCTACCGGAACAGGTGGTTCGACCGGCACGGGCGGTGCGGCCGGCGCAGGTACCGGCGGCGCGGGTGCAATGGCGGGAGCCGCTACGGGAGGAACGGCCGGAGACGGCAACGCAGGAGCGCCCGGAACTGGCGGCATGGCAGGCACGCCGATGTTCATTCCCGGCGAAAACGCCATCGGGTGTGGCGGACAATTGATCTGCGATGCGTTTACGGGCGTCTGCTGCCGCTCCAACGGCGGGTTCATGACGCCTCCGGCGTTCACGTGCGAGCCGAACTGTGGTTTCGGTGACGTGGAAATCGCCTGCGATGGGGAAGAAGATTGCCCGGGACAGATTTGCTGCCGCAGGCCGGGTGGGGGATTCAACTCGGCGGCCTCCTACGAGTGTGCGGACTCGTGCAACTCGGCCGAGCTGGGATGCGGCGGTCCGCAAAATTGTCCTCCCGGTGAAGTGTGCTGCGCCGACGTCAGTATGAGTGGGTTTCCGTTTCCGATGACTCAGATAAGCACGACCGCGTGCGCAGCGGACTGCAGCGGACAGAGCCAGGTCGTCTTGTGTCGCAACGACATGGATTGCGCTGGTGGCAATTGTGATTCGGCGCCGGGTCTCGAGGGGTTTCTCTCCTGTCGCTGAGAGTGTGCTGCCAAGTAGCCTGTAAATCCATGAACGACGCAGCTCCTTCGCGGACCCGGCCGCGCTGAACCGGCGCGCCCGGCGGTTGCCGGGATCGCTCATTTCACGTCGCGACCGCCCTCACCCTCACCTTCACCTCCACCGTCGCGACCACCCTCACCTTCACCGGACGTCGCCCGACGCGCAGTTGTGTCTGCTCGTCTCCGCGCGGTGGTCAGTCGTTGCCGATCCGCCTTTGCGCGGTAGGCCCCGATGGCAACGTCTTCAGTTGCTGCGCTATCTGTTCCCGGCCTTCGAGGAGACGCGCCCGTTTACTCTCCGTGGGCCCAGTCCCGCTCTGGCACGCGGCGAAAAAAACATGTGCCCCTAAGTCCAACTGAGCGTTGGATTCGTGGGGGCTTGGACGTCCAAGTGGGTCGAAATCCAACGCTCAGTTGGATTTCGAACGCGTAGGCAGGACAGCGCGTAGGCAGGACAAGCAGCCGTCGATGGATGCGTGGTCGGCCGGATCGGCGGGTGGACGGTGGGAGGGGAGCTCGTCGGCTGGAAACGGTGACTCGAGGGAGCCTGCTCGCGTGGTGGCCGCGCCAGGAGTGTGTTCGTCAACGGGCGGAAGGCAGAGCGGAACCCCGCGGGCATGAAACCGCGCCACCGAAGTCGCCCTCGTCCGCTACGAGTCGAAGAGTTGTCCCTTGGGTGGTTTCCTCGAGGCGGCGGCGCACGGCGTGGAAGACGGGTCAGGATGAAACTTGTCGGGTGCCTGGCCCACATCGGCATCATCGCACGAATCATCGTCGCACGCCGCAGCCCTGCACTCGCATGGCCTCACACGGCGGCGCGGGCGAAACCTGACCCACAGTCCTGAGATCCCAGAGCGTTCACGGAACGAACGCAGCGATCTGGGACTCTGCGAGGGTGACCAGATCCCCCATGGCGACGTGCATGTCCACCAGATGCAGGCCGAATGCCGGGGTGAGATCGCCCGTGATGTCGTCGGGACGCGGATCGGACGGATCCGCGTTCACTCGAAGCTCGAGATAGTCGAACTCGTTCAACCGGACGCATTCGCCTTGCAGCAGGCCCGGCATGGTCACGTATTCCGTGGCGATGTTGGCCTGCGCCATCATGCTCAGATTCCCGAATCCACCTTTGCTGAAGTAGGGATTGAGCGGCGCCGGCCCGCCGGCGAGCTGACCCGGATGGTTGCACGCCGCTCGGTTCACGCCGTCCACGTCGGTTCCGAAGATGGACCCTGTCGGTGGTGGCGCGCGATCTCGGAAGACCGAGTAGTTGACGATGCAGCCGGTCTCGGTCGCCGCGCGACAAAGCGGCATGTTCTGAAAAACGCCACCGACGTCCTGCCCGTCCGGGACGAGGACGGGGACACCTATCAGCATCGCCGAAACGATGAGGGCTCGTTTGGCGGCGTCGCCGTCGATTTCTTCCGCAATGAGCTGGGTCAGATGTCCCGCGCCTTGCGAGTGCCCGAACAACAGCACCGGTCGACCCTGGTTGTGGTTTTGCAGGTAGTAGCTCCAGGCCGCCAAGACGTCGTCGTAGGCGATCTCGAACGGAGTTTTGCCGGACGACGGGTACGGGGGGCCTGCGAAACCGCCTATCGATGCCTGTCGGTAAACCGGAGCGAAGACGCGACAGGCGCGCGTCATGCGTGCGGCCTGAATACGAGTCACGCCGACTTCGTTTCCGAGAACTAGGTCCGAGTTGAGAGTCGTGTCTTCAGTGATCGTCGGATAGACATAGAAACAGTCGCTCGTGGGGTTCGCCGGCCGCACGTGTGGCTCGGGCACGACAGTGCCGTCGGCATTGAAGATGCTGGCGTCGAGATTCTCATCGCAGACGTCGTCAGCGCCTCCTGGCAAACAAATCCACGACGCTTCGTCCGAGTAGTCCGGCGCGGGCGCAAGCATTTCTGTACCGCCCATACCACCCGTACCGCCCAGACCGCCCAGACCGCCGGCTCCCGCTGATCCGGCGGTGCCAGCGGAACCGCCGGCGGACGTGCCGCCGGTGCCAGCCGAACCGGCGGTGCCGCCCGTGCCAGGGCTCCCGGCGTTTCCAGGCGTGCCCGCACTTCCGTCGTTCGTCGAGCTTCCGTCGCTTCCGCAAGCAGCGAGCACCGAGGCCGATGCGAACGCTAGGATGAGCCGCACGAAGCTGAATGGGTCGCTCATGCTTCGAGCTTAGCGCAATTCAGGACACGTCTACCCGACACCACCCGGTCCGCCCACGGCCCCCGCCGCGGCGAACTGCCTTTGCACTCGAGCCCTTCGCTTCGCGGCCTTTCTCCTCATCTCGAACTCTTCGACGAGCTTTCTCACGTTCACCGCGCTCTTCGCATATCGCACGGTGCCTGTCGGACAGACGAACTTGACGCTTCGAGCGGAACCCGATTTCGGCAACGTTTCGATGTCCTCGTAGCGAGCACGACGGCCACGCAACCAGATGCTCGTCGGTGGGAGCCAAACCTCCTCGGCGAGTAGTCGCACTCGCCTCTCGGTCCCGGCTCGGGAAACAGTCCAAAGCACACCGTACCCCAATGACGCAAGGGTGAACGGCAGCACGACCAACAAGGCGTTGAGGCCGGCTTCGAAGTAGGTCGCGATGGCGAGGTAGACCGAGGCGCCGATGATGGGGATGAGCGCGAAGACGGTGGCCATGTCTCCGCGTGTCTCGATCGAGAGTTCTTCCGGGAGCGAGATTTGTTTCTTCAAGAACTCGATGACTTCGTCGGAGTCACCCGCGCTCACGAGATGTTGCCAGTGGCGGCTGCGGTCTCTCGTCAGAGGAAACTCGGCGAGAGCTCGGTGAGCTTCCGGGCGCAGCTCCTTGACTCGAAGGCGTTCTCTGCCGGGGGCGCGCTCCGCCTTCTCGAGCTCCCGCAACAGGGCGATCAGCGTCTCGACCTCCACGACGACTTCTGAAAAGTCGGTCGGAATCGTGCTCGCGGGTGTCCCGGCGCTCCTGTACGGCATGTGTCCCCTTCTGCTTCAGGCAATACGCGTCGACATCGCGTTCGTATCCTAACCAGAACGCCGCCACCTCCGCTTCCTCTTGGCCGATACGCTGCGATCGCGTCATCGCCCGGGTGCGGACAACCTTCTGCGGCCCGGGTTCAACGTCTCGACGCTCGAGCCATTCTCAGCTCGATCCGGCGACGATTGGCGGAGGCTCGTCGGCGATCCTCGTTCGATCACGAGCGCCGGATCTCGAAAGAGGTGTCTGAGGTGAACTTGCTCGTAGAGCGACGCGGCGACGTCGGCAGTTTCCGCATAGAAATAGCCCTCACGGAGAAACACCTGCCGGCCGAGATCGGGCTGGTTCTTGACCTCGGTGACTAGCCGGCGAATGACGTCCCCGGGGAAGCGGCTTCGCGCCAAGAGCGCTGCCTGGCCACGCGCGCGAGCGCTACCCTGAGGATCGAGCTCGGGTCACGCAATGACGCCAGGCGTGGGGGAGGTAGCGGGGAGCTACGGGAGCTACGGCAATTCGTCTGCACCGATGTCGTAGCCGTTCCGCGCTGGACGCCCGTCGCCGTCGATGTCGTCACTGAAGGGGATGCAAGAGTTGGCGATGGGATCCACTCCCTGGTCGATCACTCCGCTCCCGCTGTCGAGGTGGAAGTCGCCAATCGAGGCGTCGACGAACATCGGGTCGGCATCGATGTTGTCCCTCGAAATGAGGCAGCCCTCCCAGCTGCAGTCGTCGAGCGCGCTGAAGCGGTCGATGCAGCCGTTGTCCCTCACGAGGCAAACGATGGGGTTCGGATCGAACGAGTTCCCTAAGATTGCCACTTGGCTGCCGATGAAAGTGCCGATGCTCGAGGGCTCGCTCGACGACGCGTCGACAGCGAAGAGATTGTTTACGATCGTCGCGGAGCAGTCGTTGCCGACGCGCACGCCGAACGTCGCATCAAGTGCGGCCTCCACTACGAACGTGTTGTGAGCGAGGGTCATGGTCCCGTCGATCCGACAATCGACTGAAGTGCCGACTTCCTCACCCCACACGCGAATGACATTGTTGAACACCGTGCCTTCGGAGGTGTTGATTTCTATACCGCGAGCGGTCGTATCGCTCGTGACGTTGATCCGGTTGTGGGAAATCGTCGCGTCGGCCATGTCGATGAGCCCCACGCCCTGTGCTCGCCCGATCGTCGACGTGACGTCGATTCGATTGCGTCGAATGATGGCAGTGCCGCCGGAGGATTGAACGCCAGTTCCCACGGCGATCAGGGTGTTGTCTTCGACGATCGCTGGGATGCTGCCAGCGCCGCTGAGGTCGACGGCAATCGACGCGAAACCTGCGCCGAGCGCACCGCCACGTGAGACATTGTTTCGGATCGCGACCCGCGGCCACGAGGCGCCGATGCCTACGGTGTTCATCTGTGAGCTGTTGACGGTGTTGTTGCGAACTTGGATCCCCGCGCAAGGCGAGGGCTCACCCGCGCAACCGGAGGTATCCACCGGTCCATCGGCTCCGATGAACGTGCTCACGGTGAACCCGTCGATGACCTGCGACGTGCCGACGAGCGTCGCCACGTTGATGTGCGTGACATTTGCTGTCGTGTCGCGAGTCCACCCCACGGACTCGAAGCCCGCGTAGAGCGAAACGGTGGAGATCACGTCCTCGTCGTAGATCCCGCCAGCGACGAACACGTTCGGAAGCGAGCCCGCTTCCGCCAGCTCGATGCCCTTGGCGACCGTGCCGACGGGTGCGGCTTGGGTTCCCGCGTTCGTGTCCGGCATGCCCGCGACGACGAAGATGCCCCGGCTATCGTCGAGCGCCGGATCGTCGCCGGCGCAGTCCTGGTCGACGCCGTCGCCGGGCAGATCGGGCGCGCCGGGGAAAACGGTGGGGTCGGTATCGTCGCAGTCCGCGGCGGGGCATCCGACGCCGAAGCTGTCGCCGTCGGCATCGGTGCAACCCGTGGGCGCTGGGGGGGTACACGCCGTGAACGTGGGACTGTCCGGCGTGATCATGGGCTCGTAGAGCGAAGCGTCGGGAACGCCGGGATTGAAGGGATCGGGTCTTACGTTCGGCTCGCCGCTGCCGGGAGGGATGGTGCCGAGGTTGGACGTGCCGCCTGTGCCGTCGTTTCCGCCGGCGCCACTGCTTCCGCACGCCGCGGCGATGCCGACGACAGCGCACCCCGCGAGCAGCGCGCGGGCATGGGGGACGCGGCGTCGGGTTGAACCGCGCATGTTTACTTGAACCTCACGTCACACGCGGAGGTGAGGTGGAATTCACCGAAGTTCATCCGCGTCGTGAAAAAGAAGTCGCCCTGGTAGGTGGGGATGACTCGACTACAGCTCAGGTCGAATCGACCGGGAGAACCTTCGGTCACTTCCCACTCGCAAATGCTCGGACCGCCCACCGGGTCCCCGAGCGCGTTCGTGCCCGTGCTTTGAGTCGCCAACCCTCCACCCATCCGGCCCAGACGGCAGTATTGTGCGTCGCTCTCGAGATAGATGTGCTGCCAGAAGTTCGAGGGCAACTCCCAGCCCAAGTGGGGGAGCAGAACGTCGTTGCCGAAATCCGTGGTGACGAAGGGTCCGTACCGACCCGCCCCGGTAACCCCCCCGGCTCGAAAGGTGAGCCGGTTGGCGTTGTCGAGCGGCCCCATCGATGCGGACCTGTTCGAGCACTGTTTGTTCCAGTACTGACTGACGTTGACTCCCCGCCAGCTGCCGATTTGCATGTCGACCTGCATGCCGCCGCTGGTGCGGTCGATGAGCACGCGGCACTCGGTGGCCTGGCCCCAGGAATCGCCAATCGCGGTGGAGACCTGAAACTCGTAGGGAAAGTCCACGTCGATCTTGTATGGGCAGTCTTCAAACGATGGCTCGCACCACTCGAACAGGCCTTGGATCCGCGCTGTCTGCCCACCCGGACCCCTGAACAACCCATCGTAGCGACCGTTCGCGCGAAACGGCGAGGGCTCGTCCTCCAGAACGATTTCGCCGCTGCGCATGACCCATTGGCCGCCGAGGTAGCTCATGAAAAAGGTGCCGGTCTTTGGATCAGAAAGGTTGCTCGCGTCGTTCTTGATGCTCAGCGGTCCAGGTTCGAACGGCCCGGTCACCCAGAACGAGCAGCGTTCCGTGTACGGGTTCTCGTTCGCCACCGCATCCTCTTGAAGCGTCAGGTCGTCGCCCAGGAGCGGGATGACGGTCCCGCCCTGGTTGGTGTTGCTGACGTACATCCCGAGGCAGTCGATCCGAAAGTTGTTCTCGATCGGCGGACCGCCGTCGTCGGCTGTGCTTCCGCCGCCGCAAGCGACCAGCAACAGAGCCCCCGCGAGCACGCTGGGCGACCTCATCGTGGCTGGACCCCGGCTCGAGCAGGATCCCAGACGGTGCCGAAGCTGAGATCCGTGTCGACGTCGGTCGGAATGTCGGAGAATCCGGGGATGGTCGTGCACTCGAAACCGGCTGCGGTGACCCTCGGCACGTTGGGGGGCAGACACTCTTCAATCGGCGCGCACACGCTCTCGCAGCTCGACTCGGTCAGGACGAAACGGCCCTCACGCAGACCTTGTTTGTATTCGTCTACCGTGAAGGCCGCAGCCCGTGTGCCGGGGGGGCAGTCGACGCTGCATTCGAGCGACTGGGCGTTGTCGTCGGGCGTTCGCACCAAAGTGGGATTCTCTCGCGCGATCAGCACGAGAATCAGCAACGTACCCCCGAGAAAACCGAGCACGCCGAGCTCGGGATGAGACTTGATCAGGGTCACTTGGTCCTCCAATACCTGGACGCCGAAAGGATCGCCGTTCCTCAAGTCGGCGGTGGGCAGCACACGGCGTAGGAAAGCGCGGTCACCGTCACCGGCCACGGACCTGTGCGCGCGGACAGCGAGCAGCGCCTAGCCACGGGGCCCGACACTTCAGGGCGTCGCAGCCCATGGCCGCAGGGAAGCAAACGATTGCGAAAACGTACTGAAGGCGCATTTGACTGAGTATATCGGCGGTCGACCGCGTGCGCGCAAATCGATTCTGCCTCGGCTCCGCCTGGCCCGAGAGGTCGCACTCAATCTCCGGACCCAACGGAGGCGAAGATCGCGAAAGAAGTCACGCCGGCATCCCGCAATCGCTCGCCTTGATGCCGGCGAGAAGCCGCACGGCCAGCGATACGCGTCGAGCATGCGGCCACTCGAAGCCGATTTTCCCTGCAATTCTAGCTACTTAACTTGATGCCGCAGGTGTTGACAGGTCCTCCGTGCGCGAAACCTGAGCCGCCACGGCCGCAAAAAGCACTCATCTTTGACGGGCGTGGCGCCCTAGTCCGAGGAGGCGAGTGCATGAGAAAATTTCTTTCGGGGTTCGCGGGGTTCGTCGCGCTGGTCACGTCGGTAGCGTGCAGCAGCTCCCCAGCAATTGGCGTGCAAAAACCGACCAACATTGATCTCTCGGTTTGCGATCCGGAGACGGGGACTTTTTCAACAGACCTCGATCACCCCTACCTGCCTCTCCCAGTTGGTACTCACCTGGTCTACCGAGGCATCGAGGATGGCACGGACGTGGTGCTCGACATCGATGTGCTCGACCAGACGGAGGTCGTGGCCGGCGTGACGACCCGGGTCGTCAGAGAGCAGGCGACGGAGGACGGCGAGCTTCACGAGGTGGCCGACAACTTCTTCGTCCAGGCCGCGGACGGCAGTATTTGCTACTTCGGCGAAACGACCGACTTTTACAAGAACGGTAAGCTCGCGGGCCACGAGGGCGCGTGGCGTACGGGCGTGGACGGTGCACGTCCGGGCATCATCATGCCGGCGATGCCCATGGTTGGCATGTCCTATGACCAGGAGCGCGCAGAGGGAGTTTCCCAGGACCACGCCGAAGTCGTATCGATCGGCGAGGCCTTCGACGTGCCTGCGGGCAGGTTTGAAGACACGCTCGACACCGAGGAGACGTCGCCGCTGGACCCGGGCGTCGCTGAGTCCAAGCGCTACGCATTGGGCGTAGGACTGATCGTGTCAGGAACCCTCCTCCTCGAGGAATACTAAAGTGAAAAATCCCCGCGGCCGGACATGTCAATACCGGCTGCTCTTTTTTCCACGACCGCCCACACTCCAAATCCGGGCGGCGTGACCTCGTATTTGGCAACGACTCGCTCCAACCAGGCCCGCTGGCCAGACGCCGGATGGCAGCGTCGCTTGCCCCGTGCTCACCATCGATATCCCAGCGCCCGGCAGCTATCCGCTGAGGCGGTGATCGGGTCGACTCGATAGAGCTCGCTCCCTAACAAGAAGGTAGAGACATCCACACTGGCGTTCGTGACGCTGGCGTCCTGGCCATACACGGGCCAGTCCGTGATTTGCACCGTGTAGGTCGCCCCGTCCGTGAGCAGCTCCGCTGGCTTGTAGATTTCATAGTTGGCAACGCATTGGTCCCCTACGCGAGTGGCCTTTCTTGGCAAGCAAGCGCAAGCGCGCCACCAATGCGCGTGGCGCCTCTAGCTCAGCGGGATAGAGCACCGGATCTCGAATCCTGATACGGTAACGCCAGCGAAAGTCTTCGACGGGCGCCGAACGAATGGATACACTAACTAATCAAGCTGTCCTCCGGGGACGAACACGAGTGCGCCTTCCGTCCGTTCGTCATCGTCGTCGCTCACTCTGTTGCGACGGTCCACCATCATACCGAACGTCCCTGGTCGCGCTGAGCCTGACGCTCGCGGCGTGCGGAGGATCCGTCACGGCCGACCAGAGCAACGGCGGAACCGCCGGTAACAACGCCGGCGGCGCGGCCTCGGATGGCGGGAACGTGGGCGGCGCGGGAGGAGCTAGCTCGACGGGCGGGGGCACCGCGGTCGGTGGCGGGACCGCGGTCGGAGGCGGGGCGGGCGTCGGCGGTGGC
>JAJDAH010000307.1 GCA_029261965.1 Polyangiaceae bacterium | reverse complement strand
CCCCCGCAAGCGTCGTCGCCGACGCAAGCGCCGACGACGGCCTCGTGTCGATCCGGCCGTGCGCGCCGCCCGACGGCGATCCCTGAAAGAAGACGCGGTAAACATCCCCAACCTCTTGACGATGGCGCGGGTGGCGATCATCCCCGTCGTATTGTGGCTACTGGACCAAGGCACTCCGAAGGCCTGCGTATGGGCCGCGATCGTCTACGGGATGGCGGCGCTCACCGACTTGCTGGATGGGTACCTCGCGCGACGCCTCAACGTCGTCAGCGTGCTCGGAAAATTTCTCGACCCGCTGGCCGACAAGCTGCTCGTGATGGCGTCATTGATTTGGATGGTGCCCATGGGGCGAATTCCGCCTTGGGCAGTGGTCTTGCTGCTCGCCCGCGAGATCTCGATCACCGGCTTGCGATCGATCGCGAGCTCCGAAGGCGTCGTCATTGCCGCCGGCGATGGGGGCAAGAGCAAGACCGCGCTTCAGATGATAGGCATCCTCTGCCTCATCATCGGCTACCCCTACCACTTGACTCTGGGATTCTACGACCTGGGCACCGTGGACCTCGTGCTGGTCGGCCGCTGGCTCGTATACGTTTCTCTCATCTTCTCGCTCACCAGCGCCTTTCAGTATGTGGGGCTCTTCGCCGAGGCGGTCGACGCGAAACGCCGCCGCAGCCACGAACCCGAATGAACGGCACGCCGAGTGGACACACCCGGTTTCTCCCTGCTAAGAGTTCCCGCGCCGATGATGCCCCAGGGGACCTCAGTCACCATCCTGGCCACTGGTCGCACGATTCTCGTCGCGGGGTTCTTGCTCGGAGCCGTCGGCCTCGGGGCCTGCGGCAAGCAGTCCGAGGGCGGTCGATGCGATTCGCGAAACCGGGACTCCGACTGCTCCGCCGGCCTCGTCTGCGTGGATGACGCGGAGCTGCCCGAGTCCGACGGAATCGATCTCTGCTGTCCGCCCGAAGACCAAACGCCGACGGTCCCGGAGTGCGCGCGGCGTACCAACATTGGCAATACGCCGGACGGCGGCGCCGCTGGCGCCCCGGGGACGGACGGAGCGGCCGGAAGCGCGGGGGCCGCCGGGTCTACCGGGACGGGCGGCAGCGCCGGAGTTTCTGGCGGCGGAGGCTCGGGCGGTGCCATCGGGGACGCCTCCACGAATTCGTGTAGCTTCAACAGCGACTGTACCCCTCCTTTGCTTTGCGGGCCCGGTGGTGTTTGCCAACAAGAGTGCCGAACGGAACGCGATTGCCCGAGCGGGATGACGTGCGCCGCGGGATCGTGCGTGCCCGGCGACGCGGGCGGGTCGGACTAGTGACGCTGAGGTGAACTCGTGATCGGATCTCGCGCCCGAGCCATGGTCGTCAGCAGCGTTTTTGCGTTAGCGGCGGCTGGGGCTTGCGCCGGCACCGGCGAGGGAGAGAGCTGCAACCCCGCCAAGGGCAACGAAGACTGTCGTTCGGGTCTCGTCTGTGTCGCTCCGGGGGAAGTCCGCGCGGTCCAACCCGTGTGCTGTCCGCGGGCTCCGAACCGGCCGAGCGACGATCGCTGCGAACTGGCCGGCAGTGATCGGACACCGAGCGCCGACATCGATGCGTCGTTCGGTGCTGGTGGCTCGGCGAACCCGACTGGACCCGGCGGGGTCGGCGGGGTCGGCGGGGGAACGGGCGGTACCGGAGGCGCCGCCGGTGCTTCGGGCAGCGCGGGTGGCTCCGGAATGGCTGGAGCGGCCGGGACGGCCGGTAGCTCTGGTTCGTCGGGAGCAGCTGGTTCGTCGGGAGCGGCTGGCACGGCCGGCATCTCGGGCGCGGCGGGCAGCTCCGGTGCGGCGGGCAGCTCCGGTGCGGCGGGTAGCTCCGGTGCGGCGGGAACCGCGGGAGCTTCCGGCTCGCCTGGCGCCGCAGGCACGTCCGGCGCCGCCGGTGCGGCGGGCATGGGCGGCAGCGGCGGGACCTGACCGGTGCCCGTCAGCGAGCTCGTCGCCCGGGCGCAGGAGGCGCTCCTCCTCAGCATTGCGGTATCGCTTCCCGCTGTCGGCGTCGCCGCCATCGCCGGCCTGCTAATCGCCGTCATCCAGGCTGCGACTCAGGTGTCGGACATCACGATCGCCCACTTGCCGAGGCTCGTGGCCGTCGCCATCACTCTCGCCGTTGCCGGCCCCTGGATGGGGCGCGAGATCGCCGGCTTCGCTGCCCGAGTGTTCGCTGGCGGGTGACCGCTCGGCGCCGCTTGGTGCTGTCGCCGAGCGACATCGTCGCGGGTCATCGGTTGCCCGCCCAAGCGACCGTCGGTGGGCGGGTTTCGAAGATCGTTCGCCGCGACGTCTGGATTGCGGATGCCACTGGTCTGGTCTGCGCGCGTCTAGCGGAGGCGGTCGAAGATGTGTGTGTCGGCGACCTCGTCGTCGTCAGAGGGCGCCTGGCGACCCGGGCGAAGCGCCGGCGACTGGAAGCCGCAGAGCTGCTCGAGCGACACCGACCTGCTCGAAGCGACGGCGCGGAGGCCGTGCGGCTACGCGGAGGTGTAGGAAGCGCGCTCGAAAAGCGTGCCCGGGCGCTCGCCGCCATGCGAGCCGATCTCGCGCGCCAGCGATTCGTGGAGGTGGAGACCCCGGCGCGCACCGCTGGCCCCGCTCTCGACGTGCACATCGACTCGCTAACCTCGGAGCATGAATGGCTGATCACGTCGCCCGAGCACCACCTGAAAAGGCTGCTCGCGGGCGGAATGCCACGAATTTTCCGACTTGGGAGCTGCTTCCGCGCCGGCGAGCTGGGCCCCTGGCATGAGCCGGAATTCACCATGCTCGAGTGGTATCGAGCGTTCGCCGACTCGGAGCGCGTCATGGCGGACACCGAACGCATCGTGGAGACCGTGGTGCGCGCGCTCACCGCTCGCCATTGGGTGCAGCGCAGCGGTCGACGCATCGACGTCCGCCCACCGTTCGATCGCATGAGCGTGCGCGAGGCCTTCCGCCGCTACGCCGACGTGGAGGACGCCGTCGCGCTGGCGGAGACCAACGAGCCCGAGTACTTCCAGCTGCTGGTGGACCGCGTCGAGCCCGAGCTGGCGAAGCGACGCCGCCCCGTGTTTCTTTTGCGATACCCGGCAAGTCAGGCAAGCCTCGCGAGGATGACCGAGGACGATCCGACCGTGGCGGACCGCTTCGAGCTCTACGTAGGCGGTGTCGAGCTTTGTAACGGATTCGGCGAGCTCACCGATTCGCGCGAGCAACGGCGTCGGTTCGAAAAGGACCGCGCCCGACGGCGCGAGCTTGGGCGACCGGCTCTGCCCATCGACGAGGCGTTCATGGGAGCACTCGAGGAGGGACTGCCGCCGTGTGCCGGCAACGCGCTGGGCGTGGATCGGCTCATTGCGCTGGCGCTCGGAGCGGAGTCGATAGGCCAGGTGATGGCGTTCCCGAGACTCGCGCAACTCTCTGAAATCGCGGACAAATGAGCAACATGCCGCGGCGGCTGCCGACCGCCCCACACGCGATGGCCCGCGCGGCGCCCGAACCCTGTATTACCCTCCGCTCCGCGCGCCCCACGGCGCCGATGAGGAGACCCGAGATGAAGCTCACAGTAGCAACGCTGACGACGGTTCTGGCGGTCGCAGTCGCGTCCACCGGGTGCAAACGCAAGGACCCGGAGAAGTGCCAGCAAGCGCTCTCCACCGTGCGTCAGGGGCTCGAAGCCCGCCAAGTGAGCGAAGTGTCGACTTGGCGAGACTACGCCTACAAGCACTGCGAGGACCCGGCAGAGTTGAAGAAGCTCGACGACGACATCGTCGCAAAGAAAAAGGCCATCGAGGAGGAGAAGGTGGCGGCCGAAGCGTTCAAGAAAGAGCAAGACCGGCTCCTGTCGATGTTCAAGGACTTCGTCGCCGGCGGTCGCTCCGATCCGAAGAGCGTGAACAAGAGCGCCAAGTGCCCTGAAGACGACGAGGAGGGCTGGTGCAAGGGCGAGCGGTGGATCAACCGCGACAAGAACTACAAGATCGACGTCAGGTGGTGGAGCGAGGAGCCGGAGGCGTTTTCGTTCCGCACTCGTACTCTCGGCAAGCGGACCTGCGAGGCCTTAGGCGGGCATTCAGTGGCACGCACCTGGGGCGAGTCGCCAAAGTGGGCCCATTGCAAGCTCAAGGCGGCTCCCCTCGACGGACTCGATGCCTTGGTGAGCTGGAGTGACAAGCAGTCGACCTTCCAGGTCTTCAGCGCGAAGTACCTCGAACGCGACAGCAAGTTGATGGCTCAGGTCGGCGGCGGCTGATCGCGCTGCCGCCACACCTCGCGTCACTGACCGATCTGCGGCACCTCGCCGAGCGCCGCCATGCCGAGAAAGCGGGTAACGTCCGTGTTGGCGTTGCCGACGTCGAAGACCACGAAGTGGCCGTCGCTGCCGTCTGGCGGACCGTACTGCCTGACGCCGAGGGTGATCGGGTTCATGGCGACGGTGACATTGCCGCTCAGCGGAGTCGCCTGGGGCGTCAGCCCGGTGATCGTGTCGGGTGGATTGGCCGACGAGTCCGGGCTCGCCTGGTCGAATCCTCCGGCGATTGGATAAGTCGCCAGCGTTACCGGCGGGCTGAAAGAGTCGCCGAGCCCGTAGGTTTGGAAGGTGTGTTTGGCGGTGCCACCCATCGGAGGGGCGACGCCGATGGTGCGGGCAAAGTTCAGCGGGTCCGCCGGGTCGATGTAGTGCTGCACCAGCGAAAGGACCGGGTGCATGTCGCCGCCGGGCACGTCGTTCTTGCTGTCGAAATCCGCGATGACGAACGGTATCCCTGCGGCGATGTTGACCGGTTCAGTCTTGTTCAGAAGCGAGTGCATGAGGCTCGCTCCGTTCCCGGACAGCACCGCCGCCTTGTAGACGCTGCTGTAGGGCACGCCCAGACTGCCGTGGATCGACCCGAGCGAGTGGCCAAAGAACACGACGGCCGTCGGATCGATGCGAATCGCATCACCCCCGCTCTGTGCGGCGGAAAGATCGAGCGCGGCACCGAAGCGCCCGAGCGCAATTTGATCGGCGGCGCCCTGGATCGGGTTGCCGCGAGCCGCGTCGGGGTTGGCAAAGTTGAAGTACAGCGTATTGGGGTCACCGTCGGAGCTTCCGCGCCGGGGCCCGTGCTGAACCTGGTCGACGCCAAGCACGGCAAACTGCACCGTGCCCGACGGTGTGGCCACGTTGCTGAGCGCTCCGGCGACTTCCGTGCGGACATGCGACCGGAACGATCCGGTGCTGCCGTGGCCATATACCGCCAAGGGCCACCCACCCGCCGGCATGGTGCCGACGGGAACCGTGAGCGAGGCACACACCGACTCGGTGCGCACCATGCTGCCGGTATCGATGGCTCCACCCGACTCGAAGTAAGGGGCGTCCCCACGTTGGAAGATCGGGAGGTCGATCAGTGCGTGGTATTCGTCGTAGGCGGCGGTGCCATCTCCGCACGCGCGCTCGTCCTCGGCTTGCGGACACGGCGACGGCGTGCCTGCGCTGCATTTGACCCATCCCGAAGCCGTCGGAACGGGTCCAGCTTCGACCAGCGCCGCCACGTCGCGCATCGGATCGCGGTGGTTACCCACGGTGACGACCGTCGCGTTCAGGACCGTGGAAGGATCGATGCTTTCGCCCTGGAGGTAGTCGCGCAAGGGTTTGTACTGAGCATGGGCGTCGGCGAGCACCGGGTCGGCCGGTGGAGACGCGTTCAGCAAGGCGGAAAGATGAGGCGACTTTTCGATCGGGCTGCCGTCGTCGGACCGCCCGTCGGTCGTCAGGTAGACGGCATAAGTGTGACCGGGCTCCATCGGACGACCGTTCGGTCTACGAACGCCCATCCAGTTGTCACAGACGTAGTTGTTTCGCCCGCCGGAAGCGAACCACCGCAGACCACTCGATGAGCCGAGCGAGGGGTCGCCGGGAGTGATGTCCACCCAGTTGACCGGACTGGCGCTGCCCTCTTGCCGAAACGTATCGAAGTCGATGGGACCTGAGAATCGAAAGACGACACTCGTGTAGGCACCCCACGCACTCTCGTTTTGCTCGACAGCGTCGACGTACCGTTGAACCGGGTCGAACCCGATCAACAGGTTGTCGCCGGGGGTCGGGAAACCGTCGAGGTCGATCGAGCCATTCTTGATGCGCACGTCGTTGGGGAACGGCAGGCGGAAGAAGTCGCCGTCATCGCCGGCGGGATTCGTGGCGCCTGGAACCTCGAAGTACGCACGAACGGGATTGCTGCCCTCACCGCAATTTACGCCGGCGCCCGGGCCGTTTGCAGGTACGCCCCCGAACGTTGGTACCCCGAACGATGGGCCCACGGGTGTTCGGCACTCGTTGCCTCCGGCCAGAGGCGTGCATGCCAACCCCGCGAAGCAGTCGGCGCTGGTCGTGCAGTCGCCCCCGTCGTCACTCGTACCCTCGGGAATGCACTGGGTGGCGAATCCTTCGACGCCGCACCTCAGACCGTTGACACAATCGAGGTCGCTGACGCAGCTGTCCCCTTGCTGACCACTGCCAGCGGGTTGGCACGTGCCGCCGGCACCCGCCGCGACGCACTGCAAGGTGACCTCGCACTCCCCGCTCAGCTTGCAGGGCTGATTGACCATTTGAGAGTTGCCGAACTCGCAAACGCCTGAGTTGCACGCGAGCCCGACACGGCACACCTGAGCCTCGCTGCAGGCTGCTCCCACGCCAGCCCCGACTTGCGTGTTCGGTCCGCCGCCAGTCCCACCAGCGGTGTTCACGGCGTTGTCCCCGCACCCCGCAGCCATCAAGAAAGCAATGATTCCAGAGCCGTAGCCCCATCGCCTGAGCGTCATAAGCGTGTGCCCTCGCTAGAAAGGAACGATTTTAGGAGAAGACGAGGGTACCCCAGCTGGCCCGCGTCGACCAGGTGGCGGGCGCCCTAGCGACCCCAGCCTGGCCCATCCCAAGCTCAATCGAAGTGCAGAATCGAGATGACGGGGGTCGGCTTCAGCCGGTCCCGCCCGTCGAGCCCGGTGAGCTCGATGACAAAAGCGTAGGCGGCGACGTGCGCCCCTTGCCTCTCGACGAGCTCCCCGGCAGCCGCCGCGGTGCCGCCGGTGGCCAGGAGGTCGTCGACCACCAGCACGTTGGCGCCCTGATGAATCGAGTCACGATGCATTTCGAGCTCCGCTTCACCGTACTCCAACGAGTAGGCGACCTTGTCGGTGCGGTAGGGCAATTTGCCCGGCTTGCGAACGGGAACGAAGCTCGTGTTCAGGCGCGCCGCCAGCGCGCCACCAAAAATGAATCCACGCGATTCGACGCCGACGACCGCGTCGATGTGCTCGCCGACGAAGCGTTCGGCCATCGCGTCGAGCACGATGTGGAGCGCCTTCGGATCCGCCAAGAGCGGTGTGATGTCCCGAAACAGGATCCCCTTCTGGGGGAAGTCCGGAATGCCTCGGATGAGGTTCCGGATGTAGCTCATGTGGTCGAGCTCGAACGCTCGGCTCAGTGCCTTCTGAGCCTGCCGCGGCGTGACAGCCGACGCAGGCTTCTCTCGGTCGACACCCCGAGGAGTCGGCGCCCGGCGAGCGAGCACGCGTTTCTTGGACTTGGCAACGCCGCGTTTCCTGGTGGCCACAGCGGTGGCTTCCTAACACCTCGGGAGCGGCGACGGAACGGTCTCAGTCGTTCTTCGGCGAGAGGGGTCGCCCGCCCTCCCCGAGCCAGCTGACCAGCTTCTCGCTTTCCGGTCGGTCACGCGACGAGAAGATGTCGAGCGTCAGTGGGGTCACTCCAACGACTCCGGCATCGAAGGCCTCGGTGTCCGCGCCTTGTAGGGCTCCGTGCTCGACGTTAGCCCCACCAATCCACAGATACTCCGCCCCCCGGGGGTCCTTCCGGTACTCGATCCCCTGGGTGTAGTGACGGGTGCCGAGGCGAGTGGCTCGAACCGGCCAAGCGTCGCCCGGCGGGAAGTTGACGTTCATCAACAAGGGTGGGTCTTGGCGCGCCCGAAGCAGCCCCTCCACCAGCTCGGCGGCGAGCTCCGCAGCACTCGAAAAGTCCGACCGATGGTCGGCGGAAACGGCCAGGGAGCTGATGCCCTTGAGCGCCCCCTCCCTCGCGGCAGCCACCGTGCCGCTGTAGAAAACGTCGCTGCCGAGATTCACTCCGTGATTGAGGCCGGACACGACCACGTCGGGCCGCCGGCTGACGATCTTGTTGTCGGAGTGCAGCGTCACGTAGACGCAATCGGCCGGGGTGCCGTCGACCGAGTACACTTGTTCTGCCTGCTTCTTGACGCGCAACGGGCGTGAAAGCGTCAGCGCGTGGCTGGCTGCGCTCTGCTCGGTTTCCGGGGCGCAGACGACCACCTCGAAACGTTTTCGCAAGGCGTCGGCGAGCACGTTGATGCCGCGGGCCTGATACCCATCGTCGTTGGAGAGCAGCAAAAGCGGGCGCGCCATCGGGGCGCCAGCCTAGCAGGCCCAGCCCTGAGTCCCCTTCCCTCGGCACCTTGTGCCGCAAATCGCGATATGCTCGCGCCCACCGTGAGCGCCAGCGACGAAGCGCGAACCGAGATCCGCACGATGGTCGCCGAAGCGATCGTGCGATTCGGAATCGCCGGCGAGGTGGAGCTCGCCGAACGCCTGCTCGTCTTGCGTGGCCCGGGGCCAACCAGTCGCGTCGACCTCGGGGGCCTACCGGATTCGTGGGGCGGCTTGCCGTACGACGAGCGCCAAAAAAAGGCGACGGGGCTCGCCCGGCAGCTCGTGGCGCAGCGCCGCCAGTCCGCGGCGCCGGTCGCCACGACCACGCGTTCGGGATCTTCGGTTGCCGTCATCGCCACCGTGGTTTTGGCTGCGGCCGCGGGCGGCGCCTACTTCGTTTTTTTCGCGGATCGGTCGACCGAAGAGACCCCTGTCGTACGCAAGCCCGCGCCGAACGTAGCCCCGACGTCCGGCGTCGAAAGCGACGACCGCGAGGCTCGAGCGCGCCGGGTGTGTGACGCGACCCGATCGCGCGTCATGCGAGGCGCCACGGTCAGCAAGACCGATGTCGAGGGTTGGGTTGTCGAGATCACGGTGCTGCGAAATGGCGGACCCGAGATGACCTTCGATCCGGCGCTCGCCCAGTTCGTCGATCGAAAGCCCGGCCAAACATCGGGCCGGCTGGTGTGGAAAACCGACACGTTCTCCGAGGTCGATCCGTTTACCAGGGTCACCGTGGCCGACGCGAGCCCCAAGCTGGGGGACGATGCTTGGCGAGGCGTCAGCCTGACCCTCCAAGGCAAGTACGTTTCGCCGTTTTTCGAGAACGACACTCGCATCGAGTACGTCAGACTAGGCAACGCTCTGGCCGACCGGCTGGGCGCGACGCACGCCGCCCTCTACGCGCGGTGTGCGCACGGCACCCAGACACACATGGGCGCCTGGTTCTTCGGGAAATCGCTCGGCGGCGCGACACTTTCTCTCTTGTACTTCATGGGCACCTTCGCCGACTCACCGCACATCAGCGCGGCAGTCCTCAGGCCGGACGGCGGCCCATTCGACCGCGCGAACGTGTTGACGGCGCTAGTCGAACCGACCGCACCGCTCGACAAGCGGAGGGTGGCGCGCTGGGTGGGCGAACAAGGCGGTATGGTCACCGCGGCCGAAACGCGGTCGACGATTCGGTTTCCGTTTCGCGACGCGAACCGGGCTTCTCGTGCGTCTCGCACGATCGCCCGGGCGCTGGACGTGGGCTCGGACCGCTAGCCCGAACCCACGAGCAGAGCAGTGGCGACCCGTAGCCGCTGACGGCCCTCACCGGGGGCGGCCGCCAGCGGCTACGATTGTTACTTTCGAGACAAACGACTAGCTGCCCGACTTTTTCGACCAGGCTTCGGGAGTGTAGGTCTTCAGCGCCAGGGCGTGGATGGGCCCGCCCATGGCGTCGCCCAGCGCCTGATAGACCATCTGGTGTTGCTGGATCGGACTCTTGCCGGCAAAAGCGGCCGACACGATGCGCGCGTCGTAGTGGTCTTTCGTCCCCGTCATGTCCTTGAGGTCGATGTCCGCATCCGGGAGTGCTGCACGGAGTCGCTCCAAAACGTCCTCGGGCTCTATCACGAGCAAGTCTTTGCCCGATGGGTCGGCCTCCGTCAAACCTCACCAAAGGGGGCTGCGTCCGCGGCCCATCGTCGCTATGCTCGTTCGACCGTGACGTCTCCGGGTCCCCCGCCCAAGCCCCCGCCACGCCAGGCGCCCGCCGCCGCGCCACCCGCTGGTGCCGACGGCACCATGAGCGACGACGCCAAGCAGGAAATCACCCTGCAAGCGCTCGGACTGCTCAACGAGCAGGTGGAAGCGCGCATCATCCACTACAAAGGTGATCTCGAAACCAGCCCCGAGCTCGACGCCGTCACCGCCGAGGTGGTGGCGCAGCTCAAGCAGATGCAGGCGGCGCTGGCTCCGCAGCGCGACCAGCGCTCGGCGGCCGACATCGAGAAGTGTGAAGCCGACCAGACGAACACGCTGGCAGCGCTCTTGACCCGCGCGTTCGCCAAGGACGAGCAGGGGTCGCTCATCACGGCGAACCTGAGAACCATCGGACGACGCATCGCGAAACTCTTCTTCGAAAGCGAGCTGCACGAGAAGACCAAGGGCGACAAGGACAAGGTCATCCACCTGCCAGAGCAGGGCGTCTTCTACGTGCTCCAGCGGTACAAGCGGCGCCTACAGGCGGAGCTGGAGGGTTTCGAGTACCTGAACGAAGAAGCCGAAAAGGGCACGCTCGAGCTCTTGAACAAGATCGAACGAGATCTGCAGGTCGGCTTTCTGTCGCGGCGTTCGCCGGAGCTCAACCGCGTCATGGGGATTTTCACGTCGGTTCTCGTGGATTTCTGTCAAAAACACATGCCGCCGCGGCTGAGTGCGATGGCAAAAAACACGATTCGTGCTGCCGAAACCGCGCGGCAGGACAACAGCGTTTCGTACAAGATCCACGCTGACCGTTTCCCCCAACTCCGCACCCATTGGGAACGCATGTTTCTCGAACAGATGGTCAACTACTGCGGGGACGAGCTGTTCCTGCGTCTGCGCGCCGACGAGTCCGACGAAGTCCGGGAAGAGACGATAAAGTTCTTCACAGACCCGCACATGTACAGTGAAACGAGCCGCGTCATCTGTAGCGCGCTGTACGACTACCTCTGTCTCGAAGGTCTGCTCGACTTGCCGCTCGACTGGCGGGTGAGCATGACCGCGGAAGAAGGCGTCGCCGGGCCATCCTGACCCCTTCCCTGCCTCCGTTCGGGCTCTGGCATCTCACTCACCGCCGTTTGGCAGCGGCGAACGCCGCGGCGGCCGAGGCGTCGACGATTTTTTCGGCCAAATCACGAAACTGAATCGGTTTCCGCAAGAGCGGCCGTTCCGGCATCTCGTCCTGCGCCCGCTCGATGAATCCGTCGGTGCCGGAAACGAACAGAATGCGCTCGGCGAGCTCGGGCCACTTCTCCGCGACGCGTTGGTACAATGCAAGGCCGTCCATCTCCGGCATGCGGAGGTCGCTCACGATGACGTCGGGTTTCTCTTCCTCGATCTGCGTCAGGGCTGCGCGGCCGTCCGATGCCAGCCGGACTTGATTCTTCGGGAACGCGCGCGCCATCGCGCGACGAACCAATGGGTCGTCATCGACGAAGAGAACGTTCACCCCTTCGGGGATCTGTTGGCGTAGCCCGTGCGCGGGGTGAACGCTTCGACGAACGGCGACTTTCGGCAAGACGATCCGAAACGTCGACCCCTTGCCCTCGGTGCTATCGACGCTGACCGTACCGTCGTGTTCCTCGACGACCTGGCGTACGAGATCGAGCCCCAATCCACCCACCACATCGCGTGTGGTGGAAAATGGCTCGAAAATCTGGCCGATTCGCTCCCGAGCGATGCCCGTGCCGGTGTCGCTCACTTCGATCACGGCGGTATCGTGGAGCGAACGGGTTCGAAGAGTGATGTCGTTGGGGCGACTGCCGTCGGTGGCCTCGTTGGCATTGCTCAAGAGGCTCATGATCGCCTGAATGAGTCGACCTCGACTCCCCCGCACCTCGAGACCCTCCGAGGCCAGATCGAGCTCGACTCGCACACTCCGCGGATCCGAGCGGGACATGCGTGTGGCGGTCTTGACGATGTCGTTGAGGCTGAAGGGCTCCGACGAATGACCTCGATGCTGCGACACCGCCTTCAGATCCTCTCCGACCTGCCGCATCAGGCTGACCGCCGAGCTCGTGTCGTCGAGGGCCTTGCCCACGTCGGTGAAGGTGCGCACGACGGCCTCACGGAGCGCCGGTTCGAGCATGTCCCAGCGTTCCCCCTGCTGCCAGCGCACCAGCATCTCGTGCAGCGCGGGAAGGGCCGCCTTGGCCGACGTGACGTTCGATCCCATGAACGCCAGCGGCCCGTTGATTTCGTGCGCCAGGGTCGACGCCAGTTGCGCGACGGAACCCATCCTCTCGGTGAGCACTCGTTTGGCTTCGCCCCGACGCATTTTCTTCAACGAGTCGCTGAGATCGGAGTTCTCGCGCTCGAGCTCGCTCACCCTGGCGCGATGCTCGAGCCGGGAGAAGAGGCGGTTCGCGGCCCCAGCCAACGTCGCTTGCAGCTCCCGCGCGTCGAAGGGTTTCTCCAAGCAACGGAACACGCCGAGCGAAACGCAGCTGAAAAGCGAATCGACCTCGGCGCGTGACGTCGTCACGATAGATTCGAAGTCGTCTCGTAGCCGCGAGAGGTGGGCGATGAAGTCGAGCCCGCCCATGCCGTCGAGATCCATGTCGGTCACGACCAAGGGCGCTTTGATCTCCGAGATGTGTGCCAAGGCCTCTTCGGCGGTCGACGCGGTGTACACGTCGGTGCTGCGAGACCGGAGCGCACTCATGGCGAGCTCGAGCACCTCGGGATCCCCGTCGATGACGACGACCGGATAACTGCCCGGCGACGGAGCGATCACTCCCACCGAAGGCTTCGTCGGTCGATCCGACGGGAAATAGGACGAGCTACTCCGGCGCATAGGAGCCTCCCGACTCAACGGCCATGGCTCGGAAAACTTGAGTCTGCTGGCAAAGCCAGCCCGCCGAGGCTACGTTTGGCCGGGAAAATGAAGCGATGGTTGGCGATCGTCGGCGGGTTGCTCGGCGTGAGTCTGATTGGCTACGCCGTCTTCGCGGGTGAATCCGACGAGGAGCTCATCCGGCAGCGGCTGATCCAGCTCGAGGACGCCGTGCGGGTGGAGGGTCAGGTCAACCCGTTGATGCGCATGGCGCAGGTGAACAAGGCGTTCAAGGAGATCTTCACCGAAGAAGCCCGCATCCGATTCAGCCAGGATGCGGTCGAGCTCTACCCTCAGGTCGTGAATATCGGTCGAGGGCGCACTGGGCTGGCCAAAGCTGCCGGTCAGGGCTTGAGCTACCTCCAGCGCTTCGACGTCGACTTCGGACGGATCGAAATCGAGCTCAACGGCGACTCCGGGGCTCAGGTGAAAACGCTCGCGACCATCGATGCGTCGAACAGGAGCGCCTACGGTCGCGGAGAAAAGCGTAGCGTTTCGTTCGTGTTCTTCAACGACGACCAGTGGCGGATCGAATCGATCGCCGTCGGCGCGATCGAACCGTGAGGTTTTTCGCGCCAAAAACGTGCTCTGGCACTCAGTCCTCCGTGAGCTCGGCCGCGTAGGACAATACGGCCGCGCTGCCGCCCACGGCGCTGAGCGGGCTCCACGGCGGGTTCACGACGCCCATGCTGTGGCTGTTGTCGACGACGATGACGTACTGTCCCGGCGGAAGCGCTAGCTTCTGCTTCAGCTCTCCGCCAGGCTGCAGGGGAAAGGCGCGTACGGGGGGAATTGGCGGCGGGGCGAGTCTGACCCCCATCTGAATCCCTTCTCGCCACGTGTCTATCGGCCCGCGGGGAAAGACCATGACATCCACGGGTGGCCCGCTGAGCTTCATTCGCAGCCTCAGCACTTGCTTCTTCTTCACGATTTCGAACGGGCCGAGGTAGTCGAACTGGTTGTATCGGATCTCGGTGGTTTCGTTCGCGAACACGTAGCTGCCGTCGTCCGTGTCGAACGGCCTTTTGGGCCGCGCCGGTGGATCGAGGATGCCGACGGAAAATTCGTCACCGTCGTCCGTGTGAACGACGGTGAAACCGCTGGCGAGCTGGCTCGACACGATTTGGTTCGCAAAGGTGTTGAAAAGGTAGCCCGCGGGCGATTTTGCCGTCCAATCCGCCAACTTGTTTTCGACTGAACCGACCTTGAAGTCGGGTCCTTGCACGGTGCGCTGGTACCTCGCCCACACGTAGACGGCCTTTTCGGTCATTCGAAAGTCCGGTCGGTATTCGATCGACGCATCCGTCGAGAAGCCGACCCGACCAGCGAGGGGTGTCCACGCGAACCCGCTCCCACCGAAGTGCAGCGTCATCGTGCGCGTCGCGTCGTTGAGCTCGTGAAAGCAGCGTGTCGGGAAGAATCGGCCGACCGTGTTGCCATTAGGGTCGAGCTTGAGAGCAGCGGACCGCTTGAGCATTTCGGGGCACATCTTCTCGGCGCCGAACTTCGAGAAGAGCCACCATCGGAGGCCCGGACTGGCGTTCACCGCACCGCGAACGCACGGACATCCGACGCCAACGAACACGAGGAGCACGAGCCCGAGGACCCGAAGTCGGATGGGAAAAATCGGGCCCGATCGCACCGGCCGAGCAGCTGTGGTCATGCTGTCGACGCTCATGATCGCGAGAACACTAGAGCCGAGGCAATGCCGGTGCAACGCGCGCGTCCAACCGCTCTTGGGCTCATGTCCCAGCTCCAATGGCTCGTCGAACTAGACCGGCGAGAACGGCTATGAGCTGGGGGTCGACGCCCAGGGTCCGGACCCGTACCAGCTCGAGGCCGAGCGCCTCGGCATCGGCGCGGGCCTCGATGTCGAGGTCGAAGAGCGTCTCCACGTGATCGCACGGAAAGCCTATCGGGGCGACGACGAGCCGGCGCTTGCCCGCCCGGGACAGTCTTTTCATCGTTTCGCCGAGGCTCGGCCCGAGCCATTGCCCTCCCCCCGCGCCTTCACTCTGGTAGGCCACATCTCCACTGGTCGAGAGCCGCGCGAGCACCTGGGCGGCGCATCTTTCGAATTGGATCTGGTACGGATCTCCAGCGGAAATCGCCCGCATGGGAAGGCTGTGCGCCGTGAGCACCAGCGCCTCGTCTGAACGCCGTTCGAGACGCGGCTGGATCGATTCGGCTAGGGCGGCGACGAGCCCGGGCTCGCTACCCCAGGCATCGACGGAAACGAGCTCTACGGGCAACTCGAGCTCCGCACACACCTCATCAGCGGCTGCGGCGTAGACATGCACGCTGAACGGCGCCATCGGGACCAGGCATACCCGCGAGAGGTCAGCCGCGGTCGCGTCCCGAAGGCCGTCGGCGATGGTGGGTCGCGCGCCGAACCGCATTCCCACGAAGGCCGGCATCTGCAAGCTGCGACCCAGCGCGACAGCCTGCTCCCGAGTGGTTTCGAGTAGCGGCGAGCCCCCGATGGCGTCGTAGCGGTGCTGCATCTCGCTCACGAGCGCGGGGCTCGCGGGCCTGCCTCGTCGGATCTGACGCAAGAACTCGGGGATCTGCTCGTTGTTCGAAACGGTTCCGTGGGCGAGCAGCAAGACACCGACATTCGAAGTCATCAGACACGACGACTCTAGCCCTGGGGGGTTACCTCGTGCACGGCAAAACACTAGGCTCGCGCGCATGGCGCTCATCCATCTCGAAGGCAAAGTCGCGATCGTCAGCGGGGCGTCGCGAGGAATAGGTGAAGCAATCGCGTTGGCGTTTGGCGAAGCAGGCGCCAAAGTCGTCGTCTCGTCGCGAAAGATCGAAGGCGTCGAGGCTGTCGCGCAGAAGATTCGCGCCCAAGGCGGCACGGCTCTGCCGGTCGCGGCGCACGTCGGAAACACTGATCAGTGTCAGGCGCTGATACAGAAAACCCTCGACGAGCTGTCCCAAGCCGATGTTCTGGTCAACTGCGCGGGGACGAACCCCTACTTTGGCCCGATGATCGGTATCGACGAAAAAGCCTATGACAAGACATTCGAGGTCAACCTTCGGGGCGCGGTGTGGTTGTCGAAGCTGTTCGCCCAGCACTGCATCGACGCGGGCCATGCGGGGTCCATCATCAACATCACGAGCATCGCGGGTCTTCGGGCCGCTCCCATGCAGGGCGTCTACGGAATGACCAAGTCCGCCATGAACAGCATGACCCAAAGCATGGCCCGAGAGCTTGGTAGCGCGAACATTCGCGTCAACGCGATCGCCCCTGGCTTGGTAGAAACCCGGCTCGCCGCGGCGATCACGGCGAGCGAAGAAGCCAGCCGACAGTTCACCGACCACAGCTGCCTCGGCCGTGTCGGTCAACCTCACGAGCTCGCCGGAGCAGCGTTATTTCTGGCGAGCGACGCTGCGTCCTTCGTGACCGGCCAGATCCTCGCGGTAGACGGCGGCTTCACCGCCGTCTAGCTCCGCTTCATTCCTCTTGCATCGACGGGTAGCGGTAGTCGGTTGCTGGAACGAACGTCTCCTTGATGGTTCGCTGGGACACCCACCGCCAGAGGTTGAGGGCGCTGCCGGCCTTGTCGTTGGTGCCGGAGCCCCGCGAGCCACCGAAGGGCTGCTGACCGACGACGGCGCCGGTCGGTTTGTCGTTGAGATAGAAGTTGCCAGCGGAAAATCGAAGTCGACGCCTAGCCAGCTCGAGCGCCGCCCGGTCGCGGGCGAATACGGCTCCAGTCAACGCGTACCCCGTGCTCGTATCGCAGAGGTGCAGCACCTGTTCGAACCGATCGTCGTCGTAGACGAACACCGACACCACGGGACCGAAGATCTCCTCGGTCATCCAGCGGCTTTTCGCATCCTGACACTCGATGAGCGTCGGCTCGACGAAATAGCCTTTCGAGCTGTCTCCCGCTCCCCCCGCCACGATTCGACAGTGCTCGTCGTCGCGGGCCGCTTCGATGTATCCCGTGATCTTCTGGAAGGCGCGTTCGTCGATGACCGCGCCCATGAAGTTGCGGAAATCGCGCACGTCGCCCATTGGCATCGAGGCAATGTCCTCGGTGAGCCGTGCTTCGAGGGCAGGCCAGAGTGACTTCGGAACGTAGACTCTCGATGCAGCCGAGCACTTTTGGCCTTGATACTCGTAGCCCCCGCGCACGATTGCCGTGGCCAGCGCCTCGGGATCCGCACTCGGGTGCGCGACGATGAAGTCCTTGCCGCCGGTCTCCCCAACAATCCGTGGGTATGACCGGTACTTCGCGGTATTGGTGCCGATGGTCTTCCACAGACTCTGAAAAACCGTCGTCGAGCCGGTGAAATGAAGTCCCGCGAGTTCGGCATGCGCGAGCACGTCTTCGGTGATCATCGCGGCGTCCCCGAAGACCTGGTTGACGACGCCTGCGGGGAGACCGGCTTCACGAAGAATCTCCATGAACACGTGACTCGACAAAACCGAGTTGGGCGACGGCTTCCAAACGACGGTATTGCCCAGCAACGCGGGGGCCGTCGGCAGGTTTCCGGCAATCGCCGTGAAGTTGAAGGGCGTGACGGCGTAAACGAAACCGTCGAGCGGGCGAAGCTCGACGCGGTTCCACACCCCCGGCGAGCTGTTCGGCTGCTGCTCACTCATCTGGAACGCGAACTCGACGTTGAATCGCAGAAAGTCTGCGAGCTCGCACGCCGAGTCGATCTCGGCCTGATGCACGGTCTTGCTCTGACCGAGCATCGTGGCCGCGTTGATACGAGCACGCCGAGGACCAGCGACGAGATCGGCGGCGCGGAGAAAGACAGCGGCGCGCTCCTCGAGGGTCCGCTCAGCCCAATCCGTCTTGGCAGCCATCGCCGCGTCGATCGCCCGGCCAACCTCGACTTGGCTTGCCTGAGCGACGCTACCGAGGACCAGCGACCGATCGTGAGGCGACCGGATAGTCGCGGCGCTCGGCGTTTGCACCGCCTCCGCCCCCAAACGAAGCGGCACGTCGACCGGACTCGCGCTCATCCGGTCGAGTTCGGCTTTGAGCGTCGCGCGCTCCGGTGATCCGGGCCGGTACTCGAAGGCGGGTTCGTTCTTCGCTTGGGGGGCGCGCATCACGGACGAGCTTAGCTCGGAAGCCCGTCAGTGCCTTGCTGCAATATCGTTCGTCCAGCCGCCGTTCGCTTAGCGACCGTCAGAACGTCGGGCAATTCGCTTCGTCGCCCTCGGTGGTCTCCCATGAAAACGAGTCGCTGTAGTAGCTCCGGAAAAAGTCCGTGTCCCAACACTCGACCGCGGTCACGACCTCGGTCGGCAGATCACCGCCGGACAACGTGATCTCGGCTCGCCCCGCGCCCTGGGGAGTCCAGCGGCTCGCGATCTGGATGTCTTCGAGCACACCTTCGGGCGTATCGTCGAGATTGTCGTAGGCGTCGACGACGAGCTCGCCGGAGCCGTCGACGTGCTGGGTCGACGTGACACCCCACGTGGCATCGGTACCGCTCGGTGACGTGCGGACCTCGATGAGCTTCTTCGGTTGGGAAAGTGTGTGGGTGAATGCGATCGTGCCCGATTCATCCTCTTCCACCTGGAAGGGATCGAGCTCCTTCGACACGTCGAGGTTGAGCTGAAATGTGCCGTCACCGTGCTTGGGGTGGAGGCGACCGTAACCCTGCCCTTCGAGCACGGCTCGGTAGTCCTCGTCCGAGCTCGAATTCTTCGACCGGCCTTCGAGCACGTAGTCGAACACCTGGTGCTCGACTTCGGTGACACGGAAACGCCACGTCACCGGCGAAAGTGCATCCGTGTAGGGTCCCCAAATCGCCTCGCCCGCCGTGAGACTCGAAGGTCGGGTATGCACGATCACCCACGCGCTACCCAGAATCGCCGCCGTCACGATGTTCACGTCGCGGCGAATGGCCCGGGTGAAGCCGTAATATTTCGCCCAGGGGCCGTTGGCCCACCGCTCCTCTTCGTCGTCGGTGGCGCTGGTGCCGACCAGGCCGTCATAGGAGGCCGTGCTGCCCTGGGCGGCCGTCTCGGGGCCAGGCACCTCGACGGCGTCGGCCTCCGGGATCGGCTGGCGGAACTTGTCGACGCCCTCGTCGCTGCCGCTCGGGAACGCACAACCGCCGAAAACCACCGTCCCCGCAGCAAAAATGGCGACCCCGATGCGGCGAAGGGTGATGGCCGGGGTGGTCGGGGGGCCGATTTGGGCATGGTCAGAACGGGCGTGGCTCGGGGACTTCATGATGCGCCTCCTCTTGGTGACCGCGACTAATTCAAGACGCGGGCCAACGCCGCCGTCCGGATAAACCCTGAGAATTAGCCCGTCCGAGGAGGCTCGGTGTGACCGCCGGTTCGCAGCGGGGGTGAATCCGCCGAGCGCCATCAGCACGCTGACGTGTAGTCGGCAAATCGCGCGTAAAGTAGGCTTTCCCTTCCGTGGCGACTCGACCCAACCCGGTGGAAGCACTGGTCACGCTTCCACGACTAGCCGACGCAGCCGACCGCCGGGCCAACTGGCGGCAGGCCATCGCCGCGCTCGGGCGAAGCACTCGGGTAGCTGGACCGCCACCACTCGACGACATCCCGCCCGAACAGCTCTCCGCGTCGACTCGAACGGCGCTCGCCGAAGGCCTCGTCGACGACATGGATTGGATCGCCCCGGCGGCTGCTGCCGTGGCGCTCTACGAGCTCACCACCGCTCTTCCTCAGGGACAGGAACGCCGGGAGTTCGGTCGTCGAGTGTTTGCACGCCTCTACGAAGGCACCGCCGCCACGTTCTCTGCAGTGGGCACCCGCATGGCGCTAGGTGGCGGCAAGCCGCTCGAAGCACCGACGATGCGGGCTCGAGTGGGCCTGGTGTTGGACCTGTCGGTCGGCGCCGCGGTGCACGCCGACCCCCTGGCGCTGGCGCTGATTTCTCGACGCAACCTCTTCGAGCAATGGGGAAGCAAACCATCGATCGGCGCTTTGCCTGCACGCCGACTCGCCGCGCTCTTGCTCGAACGCGCCGCGCGCGAAGCGGTGCGGAGGTGGCTCGAAGGAGATCCCCACGCGCACGGGCTCTTCTCCGGTGACGAGGTCAAGACGGTTCACGACCGACTGCTCGCCGACCGAGAACCGCTGGTCTGGCGACACGCGGCCGTGGCCCGGGGCCTTCTCGCCGCGGTCGACGAAGAAAGACGCAGCGACCTCGAGATGGCGCTGGATCCGGGCTTGAGTCCCACTGAATGGCGCCGAGCCGCCGTGAGCCTGGTCACGCTCATCGCCTACGACCCCGAGATCGCTCTCAAGCAGTGCGAGCAACTCCTGCAAAGCGAGATCGCCGGCATCGACCCGGGGATCAAGGCGACCATGACATGGGGGTTGCCCCGGGTCATCGAAGCCGAGCCCGAAGCCGCTGAGCTGCTCCTGACCATCATCGCCGAGTCGCGTCGCTCTGACGTCGCCGAGGCCACGGCGTCTCTCCTGCGCGAGGTGGGCAACCCCGATTTCGGGCGTGACGCAGTCGCGACGCTCTGGAGCGCCGTCAGCATGCGCGGAGGCAGCGAAGAGGCGATGCAGGCCATCTTCGAGGGCGCCCTCGGTCGACCGGGCGAGGCGGTCGCCGACGCCGGCGTCTATGGGAACGTCCGCCGCGCGGTCGTGGCGTTCGAATCGACTGGAGCTCGCGAAGCCTACGAGCTCGCGCTCGAAACCGTCGCGGCAGCGCACCGTGTGATGGACGGCGTCGAAGCGCTTTCCTCACATTCGCCGGAGGACCCCGACTTGATCGCGCTCCTGGTGGATCTAGATACGAGCATCCTCGAGCGCTCCCGGCTCGCGGATCTGCTCCTCCTCGGCCGTCGTCCTGGCGACAGCGACACCTCCATCCCCGAGCTCGAACGTCTCTACGGACGGCTCGGGGAATGGTTGATCGGCAGCGAAGAACGAGTCACCGATGGGGCGTGGACGCGGGAGCGCTCGACGGCGCGCCAACGCCGACTCCGAGCGCTCCTGCACCTCATGGACGTGGAAGCCGTCTCCAGAGGAGAAGGCGCTGAAACCGCGAGCCGAGTGCGCGAACGAGCTCGGCGCGCCGTCAACGTCTTGCTCGAGCGGATAAGCGAGGGGCCCGACGCGAGCGTGCACCGTATCTTGTGCGCCACCCTATCGCGCAGCTTCGATGCCGCGGTGCGAGAAAGCGTAGCGGATCCGAGCGACGTGTTCCTCGTTGCGGCACACGTGCTCGTCGATGGGGAAAGTGTCAGCGCCGTCGCCGAAGGCTCCACGACACCCGAAGTGAGCAGCGCATTGGCGGTCTACGCCGATTTTCTCCGACACTCTTCGCGCGAGACCATGAGCTCGATCGCCGAGGGCTCGTTCGACGCGGCGACGATCACCAAAGACTTCCAGCCGGGTGACGAAATCGAGGTCGCGCGACGATTCGTCAAGTTGAGTCAAGGCATCGGAACCGGCGGATCCTACCGCGGAGAAGCGCTCCGGCAGGTGGTTCTGTCGATGGGGCGCGCGCTCGAAGCCATTTCACTTTCCCGAGGGCTGACGGAGCTGGTCAACATTCGAGGCAGCGACGCGGACCCTCTCGGGGATCTCGAGCAATCGATCGAAAACTATCGCAAGCTCCACTCCGGCGCGACGCGCCGCCTAGTCGGTGACGACGTCGGGGGGATAGACATCGTGGCCAGCGTCGCGAAGCTCTCGGCCCTCGTCGAACGCGCGGTCAGCACCGGTGTCCCGGCGAACGCGCATCAATTTGCCATGGCCGTGGGCGAAACGACGGCGGACCTCCCCGATCCGATGTCGGCGGCCATCGCTCAAGTGTTGGGGCGAGTCGTCACCCTTCCGACCGAGGCGGCGAGCGACGTGTACGCGATTCCGTTGGCGCAACCTCGAACGGCGCTGCCGGATTGGTTGCTCCCTCGACGTGTCATCGGCGGGTTTTACGTGGTGCGGTCTCTCGGAGCCGGCGGTGCCGCGTCGGTTTTTGTCGCCCGCCGCGTGGAAGAACGCACGAACACCAAAGCGGACTCGTTTGCCCTCAAGGTCCCGCAATACGACCCCAGCACGGCGCGCAGCCTGAGCGAGCAGGAGTTCATGGCGATGTTTCGCCAGGAGGCCGGCGCTCTGCTGCAACTCCCGAGCCACGAAAATCTCGCCAACTTCGTCACTTTCGACCTCGCGGCTCGACCAAAACCGATTCTGGTGATGGAGCTCGTGAAGGGGCTGGCGCTCGACCGCGTGATTCGCAACAGGTCGCTCACCCTCGAAGCCTCGTTCGACTACCTCGATGGGGTCCTGCGCGGGCTCGAGGCCATGCATGCCGTCGGCGTCGGGCACCTGGATGTGAAACCCTCCAACGTGATTCTTCAGAACGGAAAGACCCCGGTGCTGGTGGACTTCGGTCTGAGCGGGCGGCACCTTCGTCCGGGGTGCGGAACTCTCGAGTACACCGCCCCTGAGGTGCTCGGCGTAGTCCCCGAAGGGTACGAACCGACACCGATGCCGGCGGACATCTACGCCTTCGGGTGTATGGCGTTCGAGCTCCTGACCGGGCAGCTCTTGCTCGATGGCGACGAAACTCGTCTGATTTCGCTGCACATTTCACACGACGGATGGCCGACGAAGCTCGCCCAGCTCGCGGAGAACGGCGAGCTACTCGATCTGGCGACCGTGCTCGCGGCGTGCCTGCGGCATGACGCGAGGAACCGACCCACAGTGGAGGAAACTCGTGAGGCCCTCGCCCGGGCCGCTCAGTCCCTCGCCGGAAGCGACTGGCCTCTCAGGACGAGCGCGTCGGCTGCGGACTTGAGCGCCTGAATGCGGGCCCGCTCCGGAGCCGTCGTCGTCATGGTGGCAGGGGCGCTCTCGATCGCATGTCGCGCGGACGCCCCCGCGCCCATCCAGCTCGGCGTCGGCCCTTCGGCCGCCGAACGGCTGAGCTTCGTCCCCCAGAGGACGTTTGCCGAGTACTTGGTGATCCCGGGGCGTCATAATGAGCTCAGGATCACCGCCGCCGAGTACGAGGCGTCATGTGAACGTTTCGTGCCACCCGGCGAAGGTCAGGCGTCGGTCACGGTCACGGTCGTCACTCCGAGCGATACGCCGCCCGCGGCGGGCACCTACGCTTGGGGTGGGCTCGGCGCGGAGGCGGCGTCGCGACCCCATGCCCGACCGGCGGCCCGCGTCGGACGGACCAGCTACCAGTTTCAACCCGGCGGGTCGATGCGACTGACCGAAGTCGACTTGGACGGGGGCCGGGTGGCCGGAGTGCTGGCTTTCGAGTTCCCCGGGGACGCGGATCACCCCGCGAGCAGCGTTCGCGGCCGATTTTTGGCCAAGATCTGCCCCGGGGGGCGCGCGAGCCCGCCGTGAGAGACTAGAAAAACACTGCTCTGGCCAGGAGCGCCCGCCCAGAGTTAGCTTCGGCATCGCCGAGTTCGGGGTAGCAGATGAAGCTCAGATTCAGTGTCCGCGCAAAGATCGTCGGGACGATCCTCTTCGTTGCCGTCGTGGTTTTGGTGCTCAGCGGCTACGCCGCCAACCGGGCGTCGGTGAGTTCGAGGACGCGCGGCAACATCCTCGAGAAGCACTTTGCCAAGTTCATCCGCCACCTCGAAGCCGAGGGCACGCCGGAATTCACTGCAGCCAAGCTGGTCGCCCACGACTCGACGCTCGCGACGGCTTTGGAGGGCGGTGACCCCGCCCAGATCCGTGCCGCTGCTCAAAGCATCGTCGTGCCGCTTCAATCGAGCCTGGCCCCGGATCTCATCAGCATATCCGATGGGTCGGGGCAGACGTTTCCAGCCAAGGGCCTCACCCCGATCCAGGCGGACGAGTGGCGGTCGAGCCGACTCTTCCAGGACGTCCGCGGCGGCAAGGTCGTGCGCGGGGAGCTCGCGCTAATCAACGGCAAGCTCTACCAAGTCTCCGGAGCCGTCGTCACCGGCAGCGACGGAGTCGTCGGGACGGTGGTCATCGGCAAGAAGCTCGACCGTTTTCTCTCGGTTTTCCGCGACGACTCCACCTCGAGCACGCCGGCCCGACAGCACCGGGTCTCCGTCGTACGCGATGGCAAAGTCGTCGCGAGCGCGCTCCCAAAAGAGATGTGGGTGCCTCTCGTCAAGGCCACGGCGAAACCCATCACCGAGCAGGAGGCCGGCGGCGACGTCGTCTACCTGAAGATTGCGGACGTCGACTACGACTTCTTCAGCGCCGAAGCGCGTGGATACGACCGTGCCGGAGATCCCGCCACGACGGTTCTCGGTACGTTCTACCACGTACGCACGCGTCAGATGATCACCGATCAGCGCACCGAAGAGCGTCGGGAGACGATGGTCGTGTTTGCCATCGCAGCCTTCATCGCGATCGTCGGTGGGTACTTGCTCGCGCTTCTAATCACCCGTCCGATCAAGCGATACATCGAAGCGACCGAGGATCTCGCGCAGGGTCAGGGCGATCTCACGAAGAGACTGCCCGTCGAGACCAACGACGAGCTCGGCGCGCTGGCGAAGAACCTGAACATGGTGTTCGCCAAGATCCATCGGCTGGCGGCTGGGGTTCAGCGCTCGGCGTTTCAAGTCAACGCCTCGAGCGGAGAAATCGGCTCGATGTCGAAGCAGATGCTCGACGGCGCCAAGGAACAGGCCAGTCGGATCTCGAGCTCCACGGCGGCGGTCACCGAGCTTTCTTCCTCGATTCAGCAGGTCGCGGAGAACGCCGCCGAAGCCACCAAACGTGCCAAGCAGAGTGGCGAGGCGGTGACGAACGCGATCGCCCGACTCGATCAGATCCGGCAAACCGTCGAAGACGCGGCGACCCGCATCGACACTCTGGGGGAGAGCGGCAAGCGCATCGGCAACATCGTCGAAGTGATCCGCCAGATCAGCGAGCAAACCACGATGCTTGCACTCAACGCGGCGATCGAAGCGGCACACGCTGGAGAGCACGGGCGGGGGTTCGCCGTGGTCGCCGACGAGGTCAGTTCACTCGCCAAGCGCGTCGGGCAGAGCGCCCGAGACATCGAGGATCTCATCGCCACGCTCCGAGATCAGACTGGCGAAGCCGTGCGGGTGATGGAGCACGGCACGAGCGAAGTCGAAGAAGGTACTCAGTTGGTCACCAAGACCCTCGGGGATCTCAAGACTCTCATCAGCGTCATCGACGACACGGCCGCCGCCGTGCAAGAGCAGGCCATCGCCAGCGACGAGATCGCTCGAAATATGGACGCGGTCCAGCGCATCGCCGGGGAAGTGTTGTCGTCGAGCGAAAACGCCGTCACCCAGGGGGATCGGCTGCAACATCTCGCGGATGACCTGGAAGAGAGCGTGAAAGGGTTCAAAATCGACCCCACCGATGCCGACGACTCGCTTTCACTCAACACCGGAACGCACGACCCCGAGGTCAAGGCACTTCCGGAAGCCTGAAGCAGTCGTGAAGAGATCGAGAGCGACCGCGCTGGCCACGCTCGTCGTCGCCGGTGGCCTCACGCTACCGAGCTGCGGCGGGGGTGGCGGTGGAAATACCGAGCCGGCGGCGCCGCTCGGGCCGCCCACGTTGACCATCACGTCACCGGCGGTGGGAGCGTGCGTCGAGCTCGGCACCGATCCGGACCAAACGGTGTTGGTGGAGGTCGCGCTCGAGAACTGGACCCTGAGACCACCAGGCGGCTGCGGCTCCGCCGCGCAGTGCGGCTATCTGGTCTTGTTCGTCGACCCGGTGGATGGGGACGAACGCGCGCCCGACGCTTCGAGCGCGGCGCCCGTGATCAACTTGAAGCTGGGCGGCCGAAGCGACGCCCTCGGCCCGCACACGCTTCGAGTCGAGCTCCGAAACGGTGACGACTCGGTGGCGATCACCGGCGATGGCGGCCCGCCCTTGCGCGCAGAGCTCGAAGTGACCGTGCGCGCGTCGGGCACGTGCTCGGGGACTCCGCCAGTCGACGCTGGTGCGGATGCCGGTCCGGACGCGGACGCATCGACCGACGGCGCGAGCGACGCCCCCGTGGACGCTGCAAACGACGACGCGGGGGTGGACGCTTCCCGAGACGGCGGAGCTGACTCACCCGCGGACACCGGAACCGACTCTGGAGCCGATTCGTCGGCCGACGCCTCAGCCGACGTCGCCTTGGACTCCCCTGCTGACGCCGACGCCGAGGCTGGCGATTCTGCGACGGACGCGCCGAGCGACAGCGCCAGCGACGCCCTCACGGGTGGATGAAGACGACGGTTCCTTTGAGCGGCAAGAGCGCGCCGTGCCATCCGCGCGGCACTTGAGGCTCGGTGAAGTGGAAAATGCGGCGTGCATCCTCGGGGGCGAGGTTGATGCAGCCGTGACTCTTGGGGGTGCCGAAACGATCGTGCCAATACGCACCGTGGATCGCGAATCCGTCGCCGTCGAAGTACTGGACGTAGGGCACGTCACGGAGCTCGAAGGCTTCACCCACTTCGTCCGAGCTCATCGTGGCGGTCACGTGCTTGGTGTGAACGCGGAAAATGCCCCGCTTGGTGGCGGTCGTGTGGGCAGGATCCTCGAGGCCCGCTTCACCGCTCGAGATGAGCGTCGCGTAGACCGGCCGAGTGCCATCCAAGAGCAACATCGTTTGCTTGGTGAGGTTGATGTCTATCCATTTTTCACCCTGCTTGCCCCAAGCGGGCATGCGTTTGACCGGATCGAGACGTGATGCGTGCCGGTCGCTCACGTACTTGCCATCGACAGTTTCGAAGTGAAGCCGCTTGCGAAAGAATTTTTGCTTTCCGGTGAGTTTGACCGCGCTCCGGTACTCGGCCGCCCCGGCATCGATCAGCTTGTTCTTGGATTTCTGATAGACCCAAAATCGAGCCTTCGGGTGGCGAATGATGGCGAACGGAAAGTCGATTTGCTCCGGGATGTTGAAGCCGTGATAGCTCGAGCCTTGGATGGGCCGCAGGCGGTCGGTGGGAAATAGACGCAGATCCGTGGTCAAACCGTATCGGCGTCCGTCGTGCAGAAAGGTGTGAAGGAACGAGTGCCCGACCCGCCGTCCCATGCGACCAAGGGTGAGCACCCCCTTGTCGCGTTTCTTGCCTCGAATGTTCGGGACGATGCCGCCATCGCGGAGAAACCAAGGCACGGGATCCGATGTTTGCGATTCCCACGCGGCTCGTGGATCCGGTGCGGGGTGGCCGCCGAGCCACACGTGTTGGGCGTAGCTCGCACCGATTTCGCCACCAGCATCGAGCCATTTCGGCATACGCTCTTCCACGTCCGACTCCGCGCCGACGAGCTCATCGCGTGACGGAAGCCGCGCGTAGATGGGTCCGCGCCGCCTTACGGTCCCGTAAATGTAAGGGAGCTTGCGCGAAAAGTTCGGCGGATGCGCGATCGTCGCCCGCACGATCGAATCGTCTTCGTCTAGGGTCGCGCGGCGCCCAGCGCAGATGAAACCCTCCGGCGAAACAGGATACCAGCCGGCCCGACACCCGTCGTGGCCGTGGGGTTCGGCCGAGGTCAGCGATGAGGCGCCGGCGCGCAGGTAGCCGATGCGCTTCGATTCTTTGCTCGGCTTCTCGTGGATCCACGTTCGCATGGCGCGGCTGTAGATACGCGGGCCGGGTTCGGCAGCGGCCTCGTCATGCGGGGGCGACTTGCCATACAGGTCGACCAGCGGCGGCAGTGGTGCTCGCTTCTGCTCGGCCCTTGCCGAGCCATCCTCCGGCGCGGCGCTGGGCGATCCCTCGGCGGGCTCCGCGTGGCTCAGTGCTGTTTCTGCCCCGACGTCGGCGGCGTCTTGGCAAGCTAGCGTGCCCAGGCCAGCCGAAATCAGGCTGACCGAGGCCAGCTCGAGGGCAAAAGCGCGATGACGCGTCACAGCCCAGCCATACCGAGCCCAGGGCCTTCGGCGCAAAAAAGTAGGCAGCGGCCCGGGCGGAGGGGGGGGACACCACAGGCCGCTGCCGCAGACATGAGAAGCACGGGCCATGCCATCACCCGTGTCAGGGATTTCCGTAACTTGACATCCGGCCAGACAGCCGCTCGTTGCAGACCTGGAATCGGCGTTGCGAAGTTGAAACTCGGGTGGCGCCCAGGAGAAGCTCCAACGGCGCCCGCGAATCCGCCCAGGAGGACTCCCGGAGACGCTCACCATCATGAAAGTCACGGAGCTCACCCGTGTTCGCCCCGCGCGACCGGCGCTGTTCATCGGCGTCGCGTACTCCGCGTTGGCCGCGATGACGGTTCTTGGTCCTGGCGAAGGCACGCTGACGAGGTGGGCGACAGCTTTTGGCTTGGCCATCGCAGCCGCCGCGCTCGTCGCGCTTGGACGACGTCGACAGCAATTGCTGGGTTCGTTCGACGTCGACGCGAAAAAGCTGAGGCTGCGAGACGGAACGACGCATTCGATCCTCGACACGAACATCGAGCTCGTCACCGCAACGCGCCGTGGTCGCGCGGTCTATCGCGCCGAGCTTGTTTTGGCCGACGAAAAGGTAGTGCTCACCGAAAATGAAGATCCAGCACTCGTGCTCGAACAAGCCCGTGAGCTCGGCTCCAACGTCGGCCTGGACGTGATCCCGGGCTGGGGGCTGGACCAAAGCCCGGTGGACCTGAAGGGCTCGCTTCGGGCCCCGAGTGGCTCGCTCGACTTGTGTGGGGAGCCAAAACACCCCCATCGAGCTGCCGGAGTCACCGTCCTCGTTGCAGGAGTGATCGCGGGGATCGTGCTCGCGAGCGTGGGGGCTTCCGCGGTCGGACGGGGCCACCCGTTGTCTTCATTCAGTGTCGCCATCGCGGTCTGCACCATCGCGATCACGGCGATCATCGGCCTTGCGGTGGCGTCGTGGCAGCAGCGCCTCAGGAGCGACGACTCGCTTTGGGTGGAGGTCCGGATGCTCGGTGTGACCTGGAAGAGCCGCTCGGTGACCACGCGCTCGGTCAGATCGGCCCAAATCGTCGGCGCCCCTGGCGCGCCTCGGCACGTGCTCATCGATTCGTCCGAAGGGACACTCAGTCTCCCCTGCACTCGTGCGACCGCCGTCCGCCTGCGGGACTCCGTGTTGGCTGCTCTCGGTTAGCGGCAGGCTTACCGGAGGGTCAACGTGCCGGGTTTGCAGATCCGTTCGTATCGCAGCGGCGCGCCGCGGGGCGCGATGACTTCGATGCGAATCGTCGCCCCGGTCTTGCACGACACTTCACTCAAGAGCGGCGTCTTGCCCCGCTGAACGCCGTTGACGAACACATCCGATCGCGGAGGACCGGCGGAAATGTTGAGTGTGACGCGCGCCGACTCGCCGGAAGCAACCGGTGCTACGCTCGCGACCGCGCTCGGGCTCCTGTCGGGCTCGACTGGTTTTGCCGATGTGGCGTGAACGACTTCCGGGAGGCCTGGGGTGCTCTTTTCGATGGAGATGAGCGCGGCGGTGATCGCAAAACGCAGCCCCGCGAGCGCCAGGAGAACCGCTGCGATGATCTGCGCGCCAGTCGCTGCTCGGCCGATCGCCTCGCGAATCATCCCGCCACCCGCAAGACTTCCCCGAGAGACGTATCGCCGCGCTCGGCGCGGCTGAGGCCATCTCGAAGAAGCGGCGTCATGCCGGACGCCACGGCGAGCGAGTGCAGATCACCCGTCGTGGTGTGGCCAGTCACCGCCTCGCGCATCTCGGAGTCCACAACCAGAAGCTCGGCGATGGGGACGAGACCCGCGAACCCCTGCCCTTCGCAGAAATCGCACCCGACGGATTCGTAGTACTTGCCCGGTGGCACGATGACACCGCGTTTGGCGAACAGCTCCACTTGCGCGGGCTCCGGCTCGGCTTCTCGGCGGCACGCGGTGCAGAGGGTTCGCACGAGGCGTTGTGACAATGAACCGACTGTCGCGCTCGCGAGGGCGAACGGCTCGATGCCGAGCTCTATTAGTCGTTGAAACGGGCCGGCCGCGCTTTCGCCGTGCACGGTCGTGAGGATCAAGTGGCCGGTCAATCCGGCCTGGGTGGCGATTTCCGCCGTCTCCCGGTCTCGAATTTCGCCGACCATGAGCACGTTGGGATCTTGACGAAGTACGCTCCGAAGCGTGCTGGCGAAGGTCATGCCGGACCGCGCGTGCATCTGCGTTTGCGTAGCAAAAGGCAGCTCGAGCTCGATGGGATCCTCGAGGGTCACCATCGAGGTCGTGCTCTTGCGGGTTTTGGCGATCTGTTGGAGGGCCGCGTAGAGCGTCGTCGTCTTTCCGCTCCCGACGGGCCCGGTGACGAAGAAGAGCCCCTGGGGGCGCGCCAGAGCCTCTCCCAGGCGCGTTTCCACCTCGTTCGAAAAGCCGAGCGTGTCGAGCTCGGGCACGCCGCGGCTGCCGCGAATCAAACGCAAAACGACCCGCTCGCCACCCTCGGCCGGCAGTGTCGAGACTCGAGCTTGCATCGAGTTGCCGTCGATGGACATGACGAGCCGCCCATCCTGCGGCGCGTTCCGCACGTAGGTGTCGAGCCGCGCGAGCACCTTGACGCGGGTCACGAGCGGCGGCGCCATCGAGGAGTCGAGAAAAATGACGTCGTGCAGCGTCTTCTGCACGCGGTAGGTCAGCTTGAACCCCTCCCGCGTCGGCGTCATGTGGATGTCGCTGGCCTGCACCTTGGCGGCACCACGGACGAGCTCCGTGAACGCCGAAACGACGTTGGGTTTTTTGCCCGC
>JAJDAH010000306.1 GCA_029261965.1 Polyangiaceae bacterium | reverse complement strand
GGCAACGGGCGCATCATCAGCTCGCTCATCGGGCGTTCGACCCTCGATGCCCTGATGGCACCGCTCGCCATTCCAATGGGCTCGATATTCATCGAGGTACCACTGAAGTTGATCGACATCGGCGACTCGCACATGGTTGAGCAACTCGAAGCGCACGGACTTCACGGTTCTCTCAGCGATGCCGTTGATGGCAGGGAGCCGTGGAGGGGTGCGCATTTGCTCGATCTCGAGCACGCGGAGCTGACGCGCGACTTGGCCGAGAAACACCAACCCGCGGTCATGCAGCATCGCAATGGGCTGGCGGCTCAGTCGGTGCATTGCTTCCGCCAGCGTGCGCATCGTCCAAACGTAATCCACGTCCCAGCCGTCGTAGGCGCGGACCTCGAGTAGCTCGCGCGTGTGGACGTCGATGACGAGCAGCACTAGTCGCCCACCGACAGCCGGTGCCGCTTCAGGCGTCGGGTTGTTCCAGGAACAGCTCAAGCCACCGGCCCAGGTCCGCGAGCAGCCGGACGTGCTCCCGAATCGTCGCCATCGCGTACCCCCTGCTCGCCAGAAGAGCGCCGAGCGTCTCGACGTAGGCTCCCAACGGGCCTGCACGCTCACGCTGCGTCGCCAGAAAGATCTCGTGTGTCATGTCTCCTCTTTCTCCGGCCATGAAGGGCTGGAGGAAGACGAGACACCCGGATTATGCCGAGCTGGCAACCCTTGACGGAGCCCAACTCCCCGCAGATTCTGCGCCACTCACCGACGAACTCGGCATGATCCGCGACTCGGCATTATGGCGGTAATGCCGAGCTCGGCATTACCGCCACACGTTCGCGGTTCGGCGGCTGTTGCTCTGGTGTCGCGAAGGCGTCGACGTCCGTGCCCGATTGCCCGAGCTGTCCGTCTACCTCGGGCATGTGCGCCCAGCGGACACGTACTGGTACTTGACCGCAACGCCGGAGCTGCTGGCCATTGCGGCCAGCCAGTTCGAGGAGTTCGTCCGCGTGGGACGTGAATCGTGACCACCACCCCCACGCCGCTGCTCGGCCCTCTGCTGCAAGCGTTCTTCGCAGAGCATCTACTCGTGCACAAGCAAGCAAGTCCACAGACTGTGAGCGCCTACCGCGATGCCTTCCGGTTGCTCTTGATGTTCCTGCGCGAGACCAGTGGCATCCAGCCCGTTTCACTGCGCCTGGGCGATGTCGATGCGCCGCAGATCCTTGCGTTTCTCGAACACCTCGAGACCGGCCGCCAAAACCGCGCACGATCGCGCAACGCGAGGCTCGCAGCGCTGCGCTCGTTTTTTCGTTTTGTGACGATGCGCGAGCCGAGCAGCCTCGCGTTGGCGAGTCGTATTCTCGCCATCCCCGTGAAGCGGTCCGAGCGCCCGCTCGTCGGCTACCTTGACCGCTCCGAGGTCGACGCACTGTTGGCTTCGACTGATCGCGCAACATGGGCTGGGCGCCGCGATCACGCGCTGCTTCTGACGCTATACAACACCGGCGCTCGCGTGTCAGAAGTCGCCCGTCTTCAGCGAGCGCAGGTCGAGTTCGGCTCCTCAACGTGCATTCATCTGCACGGCAACGGACGCAAAGACCGGAAGGTTCCGCTCTGGCCCAAGACCGCTCGAGTACTGCGCGCTTGGTTCCGCGAGCTGGGCTCCGGTGACGGTCCCGCGTTCCCGAGCGCGCGAGGCCGGCCCCTGACGCGCGATGGTGTCGCCTATCTGCTCAAGCGAGCCGTCAAGACTGCGCGCCAGCATTGCCCGAGCCTGCGCGCCAAGCGCGTCTCGCCGCACGTGCTCCGCCATTCGACAGCAATGCACCTGCTCCAGTCAGGCGTCGATCTGAGCATCATTGCGTTGTGGCTCGGGCACGAGAGCGTCGAGACGACCCACAGCTACCTCGAAGCGGACTTGGCAACCAAGGAGCGGGCCCTCGCGAAGCTCGCGCCACCGGCGACCGGCGCGCCGACTCTACCGAGGGGGATCCGCGCGTCGTCGAGAGGAAGCGGGTCAGTCGCGACCAGTAGGTGAGCGCGTAGCGGATGGCCTCGCCGATGCTCGTGCTCTTGAGGACGGGCTGCGCTTCGAGCCACTGTCGGAGCGAGTCGAGCACAGCTCTCGACTCGCTCTGGCGTAGCTCAGCTCGTTCTTCGAGCGTTCTTCGAGCGTGGTCGCACGTCCGTCGATCTCATACAGAGGCGTTGTCCGCAACAAGTCGGTCTACTTTGCGCTCGGCGTCAACGTGAACGGCGGCAAGGAGGTGCTCGGCATCTGGATCGAGCAGACCGAGGGAGCGAAGTTCCGGCTCAAGGTCGTCAACGAGCTCAAGACCCGTGGCGTCGAGGACATCCTCATCGCCTGCTGCGACGGGCTCAAGGGCTTCCCCGAGGCCATCGAGACGGTGTTCCCGAACGCCGTCGTGCAGACATGCATCGTGCACGTCATCCGCAACTCCGTGCGCTTCGTGAGCTACAAGGACCGACGTGAGGTGGTCCGTGACCTCAAGCCCATCTACACACTGCCGCCAGTCGTGACGACGCAGAGAACTCGCTCGAGGCCTTCGACGACAAATGGAAGCACCGCTACCCGATGATTGGCGACTCATGGCGAGCGAACTGGGAGCGTATCGCCCCCTTCCTCGACTTCCCGCCGGAGGTCCGCAGGATCACCTACACGACGAACGCTATCGAGTCGCTCAACTTTTCCGCGCCAGATCGCCGGCGGCACGCACGCGCTTGGTTGGCGCGTAGCGCCGAGGGGTCTTCCGGGGAGTGCTCCTTCGCCGCGCAGATTTCCTTTCCGCCTTCCGCTGAGATCGCGCTAGAGTATGCCCCATTCACGTCGGAGGAAGAATGAGCCGCGTTCATGCCCCGCTGATTACCGTCACTCTCACAGCGTTCCTGGGCGGTTGCTATGGCCCGGAGAACGAGTTCAACAAGTTCAACTTTCGCTGTCAGCAAGCGAGCGAGGGAATTTGCGTCGAGGACCCGGAGCCAGTGGGTCCGATGGGCGACTGCACGCCACCGGACGCGACGAACCCCGACGACGTGGCGCGCCTTCAAGGAATATTCTTCCTCGCGATCAGCAGCGGCATTCCGTCGGCCGATCTCTTTCCCACAATGCAGCAAACCGAAATAAGTGACCCGACTCCGCAGCCCGACGGCTCAATTCGGATCACGATCAGAAGTCGCCCCGTCGCCGCTTGTGAGCCGAGCATGAACATCGAGGATTTCGGCGATCCCAGCGACCACTTGATTCAGCCAGACGGCACACTTATGGTCGACCCGGGTGAGGTGACCATTCCTGCGGCGGGCAATCCCATCATCCCTTCGCCCATTCGCAGTCGAGTCGTGCTGACCTCACGGATTTGTCTTGAGCAAGAGGATTTTCGCTGCGGGACTACGGTTGGCGAGCTTTTCGAGCCCGTTATGGCGGAGCTCAACGGAACCTTTGCCCAGGTGCGAGTCGAAGTGCATGGGCAGGTCCCAGAGCCGATCTTTCTCGACTGCGGCATGACCGAGGCAGAGCCGCTCGAATTGTTCCCCGTTTGCGCGCCCTGAAAACTTCCTGTGAGAGCGCGAGTGCTCCAGAGTTCGGTCCACTTGACGGCCTGATCGCGCGGGGCGCAGCTTTCCTGCGGGAGCGTGTCGCGAGAAAGTCTCCATGCGCTGACGATTCGCTCGAATTTGGGAACGCCGCGACGCGTCTAACAGGGCATGCACGCCTCGGACATAATCGGCATCGTGAACTCCGACTCGAACCCACCCGCGAGGGGTAGGACTCGGTACTTCTCCAAGACGGGTTGCGTAGTCGAGTACCGGGAGCGACGCGACGTCTTCGTCGGCGGGTCGCTTATCGGGACGTTCACACCGGACGATCGCGCAATGCGCAACACGTTGCTCGTCGCCACCGCCCGCAGCGAAGGGGTTGTCCTTGGCAAGCTGGCGGAAGCGTTCGGCGTCTCAATCGGCACGCTCGGTAGCGTCCGGCGCCGATTCGCGAAGGGCGGGCTTCAAGCCATCGTCAAGTCTGGCGGCAAGCCCCGGAAGCTCACGCCGAAGCTGGTCGCGCAGCTCGGGAAGCTGTTCGACGAGGGGCTGACCATCGACGAAGCACACCAGCGCATTCGTAAGCGCGCGAGCCGCACGATCGTGGGTCGCGCGCACAAGCAGTGGGCGGACGCGAAGAAGGAGCTAGAGCAGCGGGCGCAGAAGGAGCACGAGGAGCAGAGTCGCCAGCGGACGTTCGACGACATCGTCACCGTGACGAAGAAGGCGGAGCGTCGTGCGAGTCGAAAGCCGGCGACGGACGCCAGCCCGAGGAAAGCAAAGGGCGAATCGGAGGAAGAGATCGGGCTCGAGCGCGCGGTCGCACGTGGAGGCGAGCAAGTTCAGCACCTGGGCAGTTGGATCATGCTCGCGATGCTGCAGGCGCTCGGTCTGTACGGATACGCCGAGTTTCTTCGTGCCGACACGGCTCGCCGGCTAGCGGAGATGGGCAAGCGGTTCATCGCCGCTGCAGCCCTACGAGTGGCTTTCGACGCCGTCGCCATCTCGCTCGTGATCGGCGAAGGATGCGTCGAGGGCGTGCGGCGGATCGCCACGCCGAGCGCGCCGACGCTACTGCGCCATCGCCGAGCGATGACGCCGACCTGGGCGCGTCGCGTCTTGGGTTACTTCGCGGATGCAGCGGGCGACGTGCTGCACATGGCGCAGGCGACCGCGCTCGTGCAGCAAAGCGAGCGGGGGACCGACGAGCGCGTCCTGTTCTACGTCGACAACCACCTGAGGACGTACACGGGGAAAAAGACGGTGCGAAAGGGCTGGCGCATGCGCGACAAGCGCGCGGTTCCCGGCGCCACCGATTACTGGGTCCACGACGCCGACGGTCGTCCCGTGCTTCGCGTCCACAGCCCGGAGCACGAGTCGCTGGCAAAGTGGTTGCCACCCATCGGTGACAAGCTTCGCGAAGCGCTCGACGACAAGCAGCACCGCGTCGCGCTCGTTTTCGACCGCGCCGGCTCAGGTGCCGAGACGATGACCGAGCTTCGCGACGCCGGCTTCGACTTCGTGACGTACGAGAAGAAACCGTACCCGAAGCTCCCGGCTTCCGCCTTCGATTACTGGGTCGTGATCAACAAGAAGCGTTACGAGTACACCGAAGCAAACCAGAGGAATCTTCGGAAGGGGCGCGGCCGCGTTCGTCGCATCGCGATGCGCAGCCCGCAAGGCGAGCAGTTCAACATCCTGGCCGCCTCCAAGGCTCCAGCCGTGGACATCATCAGCTGGATTCTCGCCCGGTGGGCTCGCCAGGAGAATCAGTTCAAGCACGGCGTCGAGCGCTGGGGCTTCAATCAGCTCGACGGGCGACGCACCGAAGAGTACCCGCCGGACGCCATCATCCCCAACCCCGCTCGCAGGCGCGTCGAACGAGAGCTTCAGGATGCGCGGAAGAAGGAGGGCGAAGCGCTTCGCAAGCTCTCGCGTCTCGATGTCGACGATCCGAAGCGCGAGAAACTCGAAGGCGATGTCGAACGAACCCGTGCAGAGCAGGAGAATCTCGAAGGTCTTCGGCCCTACGTGCCGACGCACGCTGCCGTCGAAAATACGGAGCTCGCCGGTGAGCTCGTCAAACACCGGCGCTCGTACAAGCTGCTCATCGATACGCTGCGCATCGGTCTCGCAAACGCCGAGAGCGAACTTGCCGCCCGACTTGCTCCGCACCTCAAGCGTGGGAAGGAGGCGAAGAAGACACTGAAGAATCTGTTCGTCGCTCCCGGCACGGTGCGCGTCAACAAACGCTCGGCAACCATCACACTGTCACCTGCCGGTACGCCCCGCGAGCTCGACGCGTTTGCCCGCCTGCTCGCCGAGCTCAACGAGCTGCCGCTCACGCTGCCCGGCGACGGAAAGGGCCGCCGCCTACGCTTCGAACTGACAAAAACGTGAGACGGGGAGGACCGAACTCTGGAGCTCGTCCGCCGCTCCTTCGCGCACGGGCTGCTCAACGGCTATTCGCTCGAGCCGGTCGTCGCAGCGGCGTAAGGCGAGTGCCTCTCGTCACTGCTCGAGATCGTGGCCGACGCGTCGCGACCGTTTGGCGCCAACGCGTCCGGGCGTAGGGCGACCGAGGAGAGTCGC
>JAJDAH010000305.1 GCA_029261965.1 Polyangiaceae bacterium | reverse complement strand
TCGCGCGATCCGCGAGAAGCACACGCTTGTCGAGATCTGCAAGACCGCGGATCTCGCCACCGAGGTGACGCTGCAACCCGTCAAAGCTCACGGCGTGGACGCGGCGATTCTCTTCGCGGACATCCTCTTGCCGCTCGAGCCGATGGGCGCGCCGTTTCACTTTGCCAAAGGCGAGGGCCCGGTCATCGAATCGCCGGTGCGGAGCCGCGCCGCGGTCGACGCGCTCAGGATTTGTGATCCCGAGGATGGGCTCGGCTACGTGCTCGCCGCGATCCGCCAGATTCGCTCGGAGCTCGACGGCAAGACGCCCCTGATCGGGTTTGCGGGCGCGCCGTTTACCCTCGCGAGCTATCTCGTCGAGGGGGGAAAGAGTTCGAACTACGCGCTCACCAAATCGCTCATGTACTCCGATCCCGAGACCTGGAACGCGCTCATGGCGAAGCTCGCCGAAGTGGTGCGGCGTTACCTGCGCGCTCAGGTCGAAGCCGGGGCGCAAGCCATTCAGCTGTTCGATTCGTGGGTCGGCTCGCTCGCCCCCGCGGACTACGTCGAGTACGTGCAACCGCACGTCACTCACATCCTGAAGGACGTCGAAAAAACCGGCGTGCCCGTCATTCATTTCGGGACCGGAACGGCGACCCTGCTCGAGCTGCAGCGCGACGCCGGCGGAACCGTCATCGGCGTGGATTGGCGCATGCCGCTCGACGAGGCGTGGAAACGGCTCGGGGATGGCGTGGCCGTGCAAGGCAACCTCGAGCCACTCTTGCTCGGAGCGCCGAAAGAGGTGCTCGAACGGCGGGTCGACGACATCCTCGGGCGGGTTGGGGGCCGACCGGGCCACATCTTCAACCTGGGCCATGGGATCTTGCCGACCACGCCGCCGGACGCCGTGAAGTACCTCGTCGAGCTCGTGCACGAACGCACCGCAAGCTAGCGGCCGCCGAGTTTTGCCAGTGATTACAGATCCAGGAGAGTAGTCGCCATGACGGAAGTGCCGCGCGTGGTCGTCGTCGGGGGCGGCATCACCGGATTGACGGCCGCCTACGCGGTCGTGCGCGCCCGCCCGGACATCGCCGTGACTCTGCTCGAAGCGAAGGACCGGCTCGGTGGCAACATCGTCACCGAGCGACACGACGGCTTCGTCATCGACGGAGGTCCGGACTCGTTTCTCCGGACGAAGCCCGATGCGGTTGCGCTTTGCCGCGAGCTCGGACTCGGCGGCGAGCTCATCACCACGAGCGAGCGCGGCCGCAAGGTGTACTTCGTTCATGAAGGCGCGCTCGAAGAAATGCCCGGTGGGATGGCGCTCGCCGTTCCGACCAGGCTGGGACCGCTGTTGTCGACGCCACTATTGAGCACCAGAGGGAAGTTGCGGGCCGCCATCGAGCCCGTGATTCCTCGACACCGGGGTGGGGACGAGTCGATCGAAGCTTTCATCGGGAGGCGCCTCGGCCCGGACGCTGCTCGATCCCTCGCCGCGCCTCTGCTCGGGGGCATCTACGCCGGGGACATCGACAAGCTCAGTATCCGGGCGACGTTTCCCCAACTCGTCGCGCTCGAAGAGAAACACGGGAGTCTCGTTCGGGGACTCTTCGAAGCGGCCCGGGCCGAAAGCGAACAGGCGAAGATGGGGCTATTGAGTTGGCTCATGCGCGAAGCGAAGTCCGTCCCGAGTCCGTTCAACTCGCTCCGCAACGGCATGGGCACGCTCATCGACGCCCTCGCCCGGTCGCTGCCCGACGGGGCGGTGCGCACCGGCGAGCCTGTCGTCGGACTGCGCCAGGCGGAAAACCGCTGGGCGGTCGAAACGAAAACCGGCGAACGTCTTCTGGCAGACGCGGTCATCCTCGCCGCGCCGGCTCACGCCGCGGCGCGGGCCGTTCCGGACGAAGAGCTGGCCGAAGAGCTCTCGGGCATCCCCTACCTGTCGACGGCGACGGTTTTTTTCGCGTTCGACCAGAAAGACGTCGAGCACCGGCTCGACGCGGTCGGGTTCGTCGCCCCCAAAGGCGAGGCGGAGATCCTCGCGGCGACCTGGGTGTCGAGCAAGTGGGACGGCCGAGCCCCCGAGGGTCGCGTTCTGATGCGCGCCTTCGTCGGCGGCTCGAGGTCTCCCAGCCGCGTGCGCGACGCGAGCGACGAGGACCTGGTCGCCGACAGCAAAAGCGAGCTCGAGCGACTGATGGGCCGGCTCGGCACGCCGCTGTTCACCCGCGTGTTCCGCTACGAGAACGCGAACCCGCAACCCATCGTCGGCCACCGAGATCGACTCGCCCGCATCGAGTCGCACCTCGGTAAGCTGCGGGGCCTCTTCGTCGCCGGGGCCGCCTTCGATGGCGTTGGAATCCCCGACTGCGTGCGCCAAGGTCGAGCGGTCGCCGATCGGGTCACGCTTTTGCTAAGGTGAAATGACCACTCCGGTGTCGTCTAACGGCAGGACAAGGGACTTTGAATCCCTGAATCGTGGTTCGAATCCACGCGCCGGAACCAAAGAGCCCCCGGCGGACTCCGCGCCGCCCCCGGGGAGCTTCGGGTGGATCCGTCTCGCGCTGCTCGTCCTGTTCGTCGTCGGAGTCGTCGCGGCATTCGTGTTCGGCGATGTGGACCGCTTCGAGCCGGCCCGCCTCCGCGCGGATCTCCTCGCGATGGGAGTGTGGGCGCCAGTGGCCTTGCTCGGCATTTTCTGGTTCGTGCAACCGTTCATTCTGTCGTCCCACGCGTTGATTCTGGCGGCGACCTTGGTCTGGGGGCCCGTCGAGACCTTCCTCATCGGCTGGTTCGGGACCATCGGGTCCGGCGTGACTTCCTACGTGTTCGCGCGCTTCGTCGCCCGAGACTGGGTTCAGCGACGCATGCCGAAGCGGCTGCACAAGTTCGATCGTGGGCTCGAAGAACACGGCCTTCGCACTGTAGTAGTCTTGCGCGTGTTGTTCTTCACGACCCACCCGGTGCAGATGATGCTCGGCGCCTCGCGGGTGCGGTTCTGGCCGTTCCTCATCGGGTCCGCCATCGGTTTCGTCCCCGGCGTGCTGCTCGACGTAGTCATCGGCCGGAGTGTGCTCACCTGGATCGTGGATCGAGTCTTCGCGTGATCGCCGCCCGCACGCTCAGACAACCGATGGCGCGTGAAAGTTCCGAGCACTACGCCCGCGGCGGTGACTCCGGCCGAATGGGAACCCCTGCCCCCGGGAATTGTCGCTGCTTTCGTGGCCAACCGCGACGCGGAGCGACTTCCCATGTACCGTTTCACCGAGCTTTGGTGGGACGTGCCTGAGCAGAACGAGACGGCCGAGAAGCGCTTCATCGAGCGGCTGAAGGCCCACGACGAGCGGGCCTTCAACGAGCTGGTGGAAACCTACGAAGCGCGGGTGTTTCGACTCGTGTTTCGCATGCTCGGCCGTCGCGACGAGGCGGAAGACATGGCCCAGGAGGTATTCGTCCAGGTGTTCAAGGCGGTGTCGACCTTCCGCGGCGACAGCAAGCTCAGTACCTGGATTTATCGTATCAGCGTCAACCTCTGTAAGAACCGAACGAAGTACCTCGCTCGGCGCTACGCCGACGCCCAAGAAGAGCTCGAAACCCACGCCGAGCGCGCACCGCTGAGCGAAGCGAAGGGAGTCACCTACGGTGACGTTGCCCGACCCGATCATCTCGTGGAAGGTTTCCAGGCCGAGCACATCGTCAAGCTGGCGATCTCCGAGCTCGAGCCCGACTTCCGCGACGTGCTGATTCTCCGTGACGTGGAGGATCTGACCTACGAGGAGATTGGACAGATCACCGGTTTGGCCGAAGGCACCGTCAAGAGTCGCATTCACCGCGCCCGCGCCATGCTCAAAGCGAAAGTCGAGCGAGCGATGGGGGAGAAGATCCGATGACACAAAAGGACGACAGCGAGCCCAAGGCCGAGGACCAGAACGAGTCGATCGACACGATGGATTCGGTGGACGACGAGATGCGCTCGCTCCTCAAGAGCGCGCTCAAGGAAGATGACGCGCCACCCCCGAAGGTGCTCGAAGGGTTTCAGAGGAAGGTTCGCGCCCGCAGCGGCGGCAAGTTCTACGACGAGGGATGGAGCACGTCGCGCGAGCCGCCGGTCTCGATGTTCCTCATCACGAGCCTGGTGATGCTCGGAGTCGTGTTTGCCGTTTACGCGGTGCTCGGGCCCCTCTCGGGTCGTCCCGCCCCCGTCGACAACAACCCGGCGCCCATCAACGTGCTTTCTCCGCCGCAGATGGGTCAGAAAGAGCTCATCCCGAAACCGCCCCCGTCGGCTTCCGCCGCGCCAGCTCCCTCCGCTGCACCGGCTCCCTCCGCTGCACCGGCTCCCTCCGCCGCACCAGCTCCGGTTACGGGATCCAGCGCGCCAGCACGCAAGTGACGTTGTCGGGGCCGCCCGAATCGTTGGCGGCTTCGATGAGGCGATGCGAGGCGGCGCTCAAGTCGTCGCCGGCGTCGAGCACGACCTTGAGGATGCCGTCGTCGCTCACCGGGCCCGCGAGCCCGTCGGAACAGAGCAGGAGAATGTCGTTTTGACGCGGCACCTGGAACTGGGTGTCGACTTTGACCGAGTCCTTCATTCCGAGGGCGCGAACGATGACATTCTTGTGGGGGAAGTTGGCGATCTCCTCTTCGGTCAGTCGCTTCATCTTCTTGTAGTCGTTCAACAGCGAGTGGTCTTCGGTCAATAGCTCCATCGAACCCTCGCGGATGCGGTACGCCCGGCTGTCACCGACGTGGGCGACGTAGATGCCGTCCTCCACGGCGAACATGCCGACGATGGTCGTGCCCATGCCGCGCTGCTTGGAGTTGCGCTGTGCGGTCTCGTAGATGCGCAGGTTCGCGAGCTTGATGGAGGTGATGAGCCGGTTCTCTTCGTAGCCCTTGCTGCGATCCATCTTGTACGGCCACGTGCGCTCGGGGTCGTCGGCCGTGCCCTCGAAGAACTCTTGCAGCGTGTCGACCGCCATTTTGCTGGCGACTTCACCCGACGCGTGGCCACCCATTCCGTCGGCGACGATGTACAGGCCAAACTCCGCCAATATCGCGAAGTTGTCTTCGTTGTGCTGTCGCTTGCGGCCGACGTCCGTCTCACCGGCGACTTCGATTCGAAGCGGTTGATTCACTGTTCGATCAGACGTCGGAGTGGAGCGCCGAATCCTCCCGTACGCCCCACTGCAAAGTCAATCCGACCGCCAAACTCGCCGATTTTTCGGCCTTCGGCAACGATTCGGCCGCCGATTTCGCAGCAGTTTTGGCGTCAGTAGCCGATCGGGCGGGGCCGAGGCCTCGGCCGGGGTCGAGGCTTGGTGGAGCGCCGCACCGACCGTGACCGGGGCTTTTTGGCCGTCGAGCGCACTTTTTTCTTCCCGGCGGTGGGGCTCGGGGCGGCTTTCAGGCTGACCGTGACCTGCCGGAAGCGTCCGCTGCCGAAGAGCAGGAGTTGCACGGTGTCTCCCACCGCCCGCTTCTGCACGGCGCTGCTGAGCGCCTCCGGGCTCGTCACGGGCACGCCGTCGACGGCCACCACCACGTCCGAGCGATTCTTGTCGCGACCACCCCGCAGGCCAGCCGCGCCAGCGGGGCTCTTGGGATGGACTCCGAGCACGCGGACTCCCTTGACGGGGCCCGCGTCTGCGGCGACCCCCTGGATGCCGAGCCATGGCGCCGGGGCGACGGCGTCGCGCGGCGCTGTCCGGAGGAAGGCCTTGATGGCGCTGACCGGAACTCCGTAGGGCACTCGTTGACAAGTGTCCCTGTTGCTCGGGTTGCAGGCGCGCGCCACCATCGCGACGACGTGGCCCTGGTCGTCGATGATCGGGCTACCGACGTCGCTCTCCTTGAAGCGACTCGCCAGCTCGACCGCGTCGGGCAAGAGCTCGCTGTCTCCGCCACGCAGAGTGCGCAGTCCTTTGACGATCACCCGAGATGGCGCGAGGTTCTTGGCGTTGAGCGTACGGAACGCTCGCAGTTGGGATCCGGCCTTCGTGGCGTCGGAGCGTGACGCTTTGAGTCCGTTCGTCCATCGGCCCGTTTTCGGAATCAACAGCGCGAGGTCCCAAGCGCGGTCGGTGTGGCCCAGCTTCACGCGAGCGACGCTGCCGTCGGCGAATCGAGCGTCGACGTCGTTGCCGTGGCCGAGCTGGCTCAGTGCGGTGAGGATGCGTCCGTCGCCGCTGAGCACCGAACCGACGCCCAAGAGCTTTCCGCCTCGCTCGAGCAGAACGATCGCTTTGCGCGCGCGCTTCACCGGATCTTTCGTCGGTTGGTCTCCGTCGGGGGGGATCTGAGCTTCCGCCGCCTTCTCGGCGAGGGCGGCAGCTTCCTTGGCGAGCCGTTCGGCGGCCTGAGCCGCTGCAGCCGCTCGTTCGGCGGCGGCGGCCGGATCGGTGCTCGGATTCTGCGCGGCGACAGTCGAGGTGAGCGTCGTGTTCGCGGCGAAGAAGCCCGCGAGCAGGGATGTGGCGAAAAAGGTACGGGCGGTCACGGCCCGAGTGTAGCGCCGATTACTCGGTGGGCGAGCTGCCCGTGTGCGTTCTCGCATGGTTCCTCCAGTGGGCGTGTAGCGCCCGAAGTCACCCTGCAAATGCGGTGCCCACCCGTTGGGTGATCGAGCAATTACTCGGCTCGAAGCTGTCGGATCCCAGCCTCGCCTGCCACGATCACCGTGTCGGCTCTTCCCACGAACAGACCGGTCTCGACGAGCCCCGGGATCTGCCTGAGCTCGCGATCAAGCTGACCGGGCTCGTCGATCGGGGAAACAGCCAGATCGTACAGGTAGTTACCCGAATCGGTGATCCACGGGGCTCCGTCTTTCGCCCGCAGCACCGGTTGGCCGAATTTTTCGAGCGCGCGAGCGGTCGCCTCGCGTCCAAAAGGCAGGATCTCCAAGGGAATCGGCCATTTTTCCCCGAGCTTTTGGCTGAGCTTCGATTCGTCGACGATGATCACGTTGCGGCGGCTCGCGGCGTTCACGATTTTTTCTCGGGCATGTGCGCCTCCGCCGCCCTTGATCAGATCGAGCCCCTGGCTGACTTCGTCGGCGCCGTCGACGCACACGGCGATTTCCCACGGGCCGATGTCGTCGAGCAGTGGGATCCCGAGTGCGGCTGCCTGGGCCCGGCTCTGGTCGCTCGTCGGAACGGCGTCGAAGCGGCGACCCTGTTTCACGAGTTCACCCACCGCGTCGATGAAGAGCTTCGCGGTGGAGCCGGAACCGAGGCCGAGGGTGCCCGACTCCGGCAGCAGATCGATCGCGGCTCGCGCCGCGGCCTGTTTGGCCTGACGTTGATCCATGGGCGGGAGCTAGCCGAGCCCGAGCCGGCTGCCAACCCTCAGTCGGTTGGATCGGGAACTTTCTTCGCGAGATAGAAGAAGTCGCGGTGGGACCGACGGCGCAGGTACTCGTCCTCGTGGAACTCGAATCCTTCGGCGAGCGCGACGGCGACCAGATCGCTGCCTCCTTCGCCCGGCGCGAACGTCACGAATTTCGGGTACGACCAGTTGACGTCGAGTTGCGCGACATCGTGTGCGCCGGCGTGATGCATGCCTTCGGCGATCGCGCGAGCCGTCGTGTGGTTGCTGATGCCGACGTAGAGGATCTTCCGATCCTCGCTCAAGCCGATGGCGGAGCGGCGGATGACGGTGTCGCCGTCGAGGGTCGCCCCCCACGCCGTGTTGTTCTCGGCGCGGAGCCCCACGTGCATTTCTCCGCGCTCGAACATGCACCCCGGCGTTTGCCGCCACCAGGACATGTCGTCGGCACCTTCCTCGAGGATCTTCCACGCCTCGACGCGATACTTCCCAGACTTGTATTTCGCGATGCCGCACGCGAGCCCTCGCGGCTTCACGAGCACGTGGCCGTCGACCATCATTCCCCACCGGCCGTGCTCGTATTTGAAGCCCCCGTTGAAGGCTCCGAGCACGACGTCGTAGTGCTTCTTCGGGATGACGGCGTGCCGTTCGTATTCGACCTTGCGGCTCTTGTTGCGCGGCTCGTAGCGCCCAGCGACGATCTGCAAGTCGACTCGCCGCAGATCGACGGCGACGACGAACAGCTCCGCCCAGCTCCGGTTGCGGTCGGGATGAAGCAGCGTCTTGTGGAGGCGCGGGTCGACGTCCGGGTCTCGGAAATCTGGCATCGGCACCCACTTTCCGTCGCCAGGTGCGGACCAAGACTCGTGTACCGGCCCCGGCTCCGGCGGCTGGAACACCGGAAGCGGCGGCGGGCCGGCCTCCGCCGTGCTCGCTCCAGCATCCACCACGGCCACCGCTGGGGTCTCGGGAACCTCCCAATAGGCCTTCGGTTTGTCGTCGCCCTTGGTGAAGCGGTTGACTCGGTCTTCGATGCCATAGGCGAAGTCTTCGAGCTTGGTCACGTTGTCGACGCCGATCACGGCCCTCAGGGTGTCGGCCACGAGCGGACCGAGCCACGGGATACGGTGGATCCCGATCCAGAGCAGGAAAACGAGCACCGGAAGGCTGATCGCCAGCCACATGAGCACGCGACGCCAGCGCGGTCGCTTTCGCCCGGTTTTCCGCCGTGAGGGAGGTCGGCTGCTCTTCGTCGAGGCGCCAGAAGCGCCGGCCGTGTCGGTCATCGAAGCCACGGGGGCGCATCCTAGTCCGGGTGTGGCGGATGGCCCACTTCAGTAAGGTAGAGCCGCTGGCGTTGGTCGGGGGCCTGGGCCGCGCTACGAAAAGGCTCCGTGATTCACGCTCCCGAGTTGCGTTTGCCGTCGCGGGTGCTGGCCGTGCTAGCCGCCACGCTTCTGGCGGTCGGCGCGCGCGCTCAGCCCGGCGCCGAGGGCGCGGCGCCGCCCGACGAGGCCAGAGCGCCCGCGGCGAAGCCGGGACCGGCTCCGATCGATTCGACCCCGAAAATTCGTCGCGAGTGGAGCCTCGGGCCTCTGGCCGGTCGGGCCATAACCCGCATCGACGTCGTCACCGAAGGCGGTCGATGGGATTCGAAGGTCGAGCTCAAGCGAGTACGTATCGGTGAACGCTTGACCGGCGAGGCGGCTCGCCGGGCGATGCGGGAGCTCACGGACAGCGGTCGATTCGCCCGGGTTCGCGCGGAGGCCGAAGCCGATGGCGCCGGCGCAGTGCTGAAGCTAGTCGTTCTGCCGAGAAAGCTCGTTGCTCGGGTGCGGCTCACCGGCGGAACGCTCGACGAAAGCGAAACTCTGCAGGCTGCGGCAGTCCGCGTCGGCAGCGAAGTGACCGCTCCGGCGCTCGAACAGATCCGTTCCCGCACGCGCGGGTTCTATCAGCGACATGGATACCCTCGCGCGGACGTCGACGTGCAGGCCATCGACACCGACGACCCAACCGCGATCGTGCTGTTGATGGACGTTCGCCCAGGCAAACCCCTGCTCTTCGTCGCCCGGCGTTTCCAGGCCGAGCCGCGCGATGCCCCGGGGCTCGCGGCGGCGCTCCGGAGCTACGAGGTGAAAGTCGGACATCGCGTGGACGAAGACCGGCTCTCGGCAGCCGACACGAATCTCGAGCAGAGGATGCAGAACCGAGGTTGGCATCGGGCTCGTGTAGAGCACCGAGTGGTGCCCTACGGCGACGGCGCGGCGCTCTGGGTCATCGCCCGAGCCGGCCCGCTGCTCCGGCCGGTGTTCGAAGGCAACCGCCACTTCGATGACGCCAAGCTCGAGGACGCGCTCGAGCTCGAAGATGCCGACGATCGTTCCCCGACGGCGCTCGGAACTCGGCTTCGTGAATTCTACGTGGCGCGGGGTTTTCTCGACGCGGAGATCGGGGTTTCGGAACGCGGTGGCAAGAACGACGCGATCCACGACCTCGTTTTTTCAGTCCGCTCGAACAGCCAGGTTCGCGTCGTCAGAAGAGAGTTTCCGTGCTTGGGGGTCGACGCCCCGGTCAGCGGGACGCTGAAAACCAAGAAGCGCTCGCCGGACGACATCGGGAGCGAAATCGATAGTTTTTTGAGCGAGGAGCTCCCCGGCAGCGGGATCTTCGGCTTACCGAATCCCGCCGTCACCGACATGACTCTCGGTCCCAGCGAGGGCGCCGGGTCGCGCGTGGACCCACTACGGCTCAATCCGTGGAACACCTACGTGGCGGAGGTCTACGACCGGGCACTCGCGCACGTGCAAGGGCTCTACCGGTCCGAGGGGTTCTTGACCGCGACGGTCGGGCCGGTCGCGGTGCTACGCAGACGGTGCGATCCGAGGTCGCCGCCGGGCCGATGCCTTCCCGTCGGGCAGATCCGACGGCCACGTACGGCTTGTCACGACGCCCAAGGGTTGCCCGCCGTCGATCCCCCGCTGCCCAAGGGCGCGACGTGTCGCGCAGATCCCGCCGCCGGCATCAGCTGCGAGCCCGAAGCCGTGTTGCACATTCCCGTCCGACGCGGACCTCAGACCGAGCTCTACGACATCACCTTCGAGGGCAATCGACAGCAGATCGAACAGCGCCTCGAAAAGGTGGCGGATCTCGACCTCGGTGTACCCGTGTCCCAAGTCGAGATCGAAGCGGCGCGGCGGCGGTTGCGCGACGAGTACGCCGAGGAGGGTTTTGCGTTCGCCGAGGTCGACGTCGTCTTGGACATCTCTCCGGACGGGACGCGCGCGCGAGCCCGGTTCATCATCAGCGAGCGCGAGAAGGTCATGGTCAGCGACGTGCGCGTTCGGGGAGCTGCGCGCACCAACGAGAGTCTGATTTTACGTCGCGTCGCGCTCGAGCGGGGTGGGCCCTATCGTCGCAGTCTCGTCCGCAAGACCGAGGAGCGGCTGGCGACCCTCGGCGTATTCTCCTCGGTCGTCGTTGGTCTCGAGGACCCGTACATTCCCGCGCGCGAGAAGGTCGTCGTGATCACCGTGCAGGAGCGCCAAGCTCAACGCATCGAGACTCCGGCGGGGGTGAGCACGGGTGAGGGTTTTCGTGTGGGCATCGAATACGGCCATCGCAACATCTTCGGCGAGGCGATTCAGTTCACTCTCGCCGTGCGCTTGAGCATTCTCCCGAGCTTTTTCATTCTCGAGGACGACGTGCGACGCAATTTCGACGAGCTGTCGCTCGCCGAAAGGCTCGAACGTCGCAACAGGATTGGTGTCGAGTTCCCCGAGATCGGTTTGGGCCCGCTCATTCGCTTGGGCGTCGACGGCATCGACGTGCGGGACAACGCGCGTGATTTCGGGCTGACCAAGGACGCCGTGATCGCGACTTTGATCTATCGGCCGACGACGAGATTCAGCGCGCAGCTAGGCGGTTCGTTCGAGGTGAACGATGCCGAGATTTTCAGCGGCGATACGCTCGACGACTTCTTGGTGGCGAGTGGAAACCCGAACCTGGCGCGATTGCTCCGTGTGCCTGACGGGCGGACCTTTGCCGTTGCCGAACGCATCGGCTTCACCTGGGATCGGCGCGACAGCCCGTTCGGGGCGACCAAGGGGACGCTCTTGAGCGCCGACGTCGAACACGTGACGGCGTTCCCCGCGAGCGACAACCCGAACACGATCAACAGCGATTTTCTGAGGCTGACGGGTCGCGTCGCGGGCTACGTGCGACTCAACAAGAAAGGGCTCAGCATCGCGACGAGCTTGCGGGGCGGTTACAACCATCAGTTGCGCACGGACTCGAAGACCTACCCGGACCGATTGCATTTCCTCGGCGGGGTCGATTCGCTCCGTGGCTTCCCGCAGGATTCGGTCGTGCCGCAGGACGTCGCCGACGAGATCTTGAACCCGGATCCGGCCAACCCCCTGACGATCGACGAGATCGCCATTCGCGGTGGAGACGTGTCTCTCAATCCGAGAACCGAGCTGCGCATTCCGATCTCGGGTGTTTTCTCGACAGCCGTGTTCGTGGACGCGGGAAACCTCTGGGTCGATCCGGAGAACATCGATCCGTTCAACTTGCGGTACGCGGCAGGCAGCGGCCTTCGAGCCGGCACACCCATCGGTCCCATCGCCTTCGACTACGGCATCAATCTCGACCGACGCCCTTGGGAAGGTTTCGGCGCCTTCCACTTTTCGATCGGGTTGTTCTGAATCACGGGGTGCGGAACGGGGCTCACCTCGCCGAGCCCCACGTTGCCGAAATGTCGGGAGTCCTCGACGCGGTCCCCGGAGGCCACGCTCGGGCCGATACAAGAGCATTCACCGACCTCGCCCGCCCCAACGGATTCGGTCGACAGGCTCATAGCGGGGGTTTTCGCCCCTCTGGGCGGGGCCTTCTTGGCGGGACAGGGCGATTGATGCATACGGTTCAGCGTGGTGATCATTGCGAACGACAAGTTGGGCGATCTCGCCTTCGGTGCCGACCGAGTGGCGGTTTCGTCCCTCGAGGTCCGGGGCCGTTCGGTGGAGCTGGACGTGACGTTCGACAACGAGCCGGAGTCCTCGCTCGTCAAGGCGGCGGCGAAGCTAGTGAGTGATCCCGATCGCTTGGACACGCTGGCCAAACAGGCGCTCGCCGCCGATCTGGAAAGTGGCGACGAGGACTCGGTGGCGCTGTTTCGGAGCCACCACATCGAGGAGCTGGACGAGAGCGACTTGCTCGATTGCTTTTCGGTCGAGAGTGTCGCCGAAATCGACGACGAAGTTTTCTTGACCGCGCTCCAGCTCAACCGCATCGGCCTGTACCCTGAAGAGCAGGACGCGATGCTCATCTGCGACTACAGCTTGAAGCCCGGCGTGACGGACTATCTGCTTGCGGTCACCTTCGATGCGTCCGGCAAGCTCGTCGGCGTGGCGATGGAAAGCTGAGCGCGGGCAGCTCCAGCGCCCCTGCTCGTCGGCTCAGAAACCCGAGCTCGCCGCAGCGGCGGCGGCTTCTTCGGGGGTCAGCCAGAACCCCTGGCCGCAAATGTAGTTCTGGCCGAACGTGTAGCCGAAGAAGATGCACATCTCTCGAGGGAAGGCGATGTCCTCGTCCGTCGTGTTGTTCCAGTTGCAAGTGAGCCGAACGGTGTCTCCCGCGAAGATCTCGAGGGGTGAGTCGACGGGATAGTACTCCGCGGGCGCGTCGCCGGTCGCGGCGTCCTCGGTCCACTCCTGGTCGATGATTTTTTCGACGCTGCCGTCGCCGCGCGTCACGTCGATGCTGACGTGCGTGCCCCATTCGTGCATGTGGCCGAGTGCCATCAGGTACTGCACGTCTTCGTCGTAGGTGCACTCGGTGGTGAACGTCAGTGGCGCTCTTGCCGGGATCTCCCATCCGATTCCAACCACGTTCATGGTTCCAGCGAGGATGGTGTCGGCGTTTTTTTCGATGCGGCGCGCCACGACCATCGACTGGGCCTCACGGACTTCGCTGGTGGTGTTGATGTAGTGGTGGTTGATGACCAATTGAGCGCCGGCGGGCATCAGCACGCCCACGTTGTCCGGGATGGTGACCTCGTCGGCGGCCTCTTTGCCGCCGGTTCCGCCGAGCAGCATCTGAAAGTCCATCTCGGTCGCGCCGCATTTCACGGTCGTGCCGGGCTCCCGCGGCTCGGTCGTGTACTGGACTATCGCGTGGTGACCGAGCGGGCTCTGTGAGGCGAAGCTCTGCCCGAACAAGATGGGTTCATCGAGCACCTGGCCGAAGGTGCAGTAAGTGACGTCGTCGCCTGGCTCGATGGAAACGACGTCGCTGAACAACGCGACGTCGCCGGCGTTCGAGATGGGGACGATTTCGAGATCGTCCAAAATCCGGTCGGGCAACATGCCTTCGGGGATGCCGGCGAGCTCCGGTCGACTATCGGTGTCGCCGCGAGCGTCCGTGCCGTCGCCACCCGAGCAGCCGATTGCGGTGAGAACCAAGAGAGCTGCCACGAGCCGCATGTATCAAACCTCCGTAACTACCGAAGAAGAGCTGCGCGCCACGTGGGTCGGAGTGGCGTCGGCTTCAGAGTAACATTTCTCTTGCAGGCTCGGTCCAACTCTTGCCGCAACACGTTCGTATCGTCGAGGCAGCGGCGGGGTCACGCGTGTATCGACAAAGACCTTTGCGACCTCGGGAACTCGAAAAAGTCAGTCGTCGACTTCGTTCATCGCAATCGCGATCGCTTCGGCCGCCCACGCTCGAGCCGCGCCGGTCCAACCGAGCAGTGCGGCCGCCGCGTCCACGCGCGCTTCGTCGGGATCTTCGGTGTCCGCGAGCCTTCGCACTGCCGCTTCGATGCGGTCCGCGCCCAAGTGCTGGCTGAGCGCCGGGGAGAGCCCGACTTTGATCACCCGCGCGCAGTCGTGGCACACGCCCTCGCGCTCCTCTTCCGCCGTCCCACGCATCAACCGATGAGAGCGAGTGACGAGCTTGACGACCGTGCGAACGTGCTCGGGTGGATACCCTCCGAGATGAAACGCCGCCCACGCCCGCGCGATGGCGGCGCGCGCTTCGATGTCGAGCCGCCCGCTGGCG
>JAJDAH010000304.1 GCA_029261965.1 Polyangiaceae bacterium | reverse complement strand
CCCGCGCCGACCTCGCCCGTTCCGACGGCTCCACCACCGCAGCCGGCGCCTACCGCGCCCCAACCAGCTCCCACCGCTCCGGCTCCGACCGCTGCGCCGACGGCGCCCGCGCCGACCGCGCCGCCGCCGCAGCCCGCTCCGACCGCGCCCGCGCCAACCGCGGCGCCTGCACCGACGGCGCCAGCGCCTAGCGACGGCGGCTCCGCCGGGCTTTCGCCGATCGGCAAACGACGGCGTCGTCGGGCGTAGTTGGCGGCCTCTTCGAAGCGCCCCCGCTCGACGAAAAAGCGGGGACCGGCGTCGCGCACAACCCGCCGGAAGTCCTCCCCCAAAACTGTCGCTCCGGTTTGGCGCGCCTGGATCACCGAGAATTTGCTTCGCGGCGTCGCCGACGACGCGATTGTCGAGCGGCTACGCCAGGAGCGCGTCAGCGCGAAGCTCGCCCGCGAGACTCTGACCGCTCTTCGGCAAGATCCGGTGTTCATCGGCGCGGCACGGATCGCCCGCCACTCGAGGCAGATCGAAATGTTGGCGGCGCTGCAACGCACGCTTCGCGCCTCGGTCGAAAAGGTCGAGCGACGAAAGAAACCTCCGGCGAAAGAATTTTTCGAACGCTATCTGGCGACGGGCACGCCGGTAGTCTTCACCGACGCCATGCGGGGGTGGAAAGCACTCCGGCGTTGGAATCCGTCGTACTTCAAACGCCGGATCGGCGAAGTCGAGCTTCTCGTCACCATGGGCCGCGACGGCGACCCCGACTACGACATGCACACCGCGGAGCGGTCGAAAAAGCTCACCATGGCCGAGCTCGCCGAAAGGGTGCAAAAGACCAAGAAGAGCAACGACTTCTACCTCGTCGCGAACAACCACGCGATGGACCATCCGGAAATGCAAGTGCTGCTCGAGGACGTCGTGTTCGATCCCAAGTACTTCCACCACGAGAACACCCGGGGCGCGGTGTCACTCTGGTTCGGCCCCAGAGGCACCGTCACGCCGATGCATCACGACACGACCAACATCGTCCTACACCAGGTGTACGGACGAAAGCGCTTGCAGCTGCTGTCGCCGTTCGAAACGGATGCGCTGCCGCACTTGCGGAGCGTTTACTGCGACATCGATCCGGAAAAACCCGACCCGGAGCATCGGCCGGTGCTCGATCGCATGAGGCTGCTCGAAGTCGAGCTGAAAAAGGGCGACGCGCTGTTCATTCCCGTTGGTTGGTTTCACCACGTGCGGGCGCTCGAAGCGAGCATCAACATTTCCTTCACGAATCTGCGGGTGCCGAACGACTACGAGTGGTACCGGCCGGGCAACGTCAGTTGAGCGAAGCCGCGATTGAGGGCTTGCAGCGTGGCGATCGACAGCTACGGTCTAGGGCGTGAGCCGCATCGCGTTCGTCGCGCTGACCATTGGTCTCTTGCTCGTCTCCGGGCGTGCTCGCGCCGCCGACGACAAACCCGATCTCCCGGAGCTCGCCGCGCAGACTTCACCTTCGGTGGTGCTTCTCGCCGTGGAAAATTCGCTGAGTGGCGAGCGGGCGACCGGCAGCGGCTTCTTTGTCACCAAGTCCGGGTGGGTCGTCACCAACTTCCACGTCATCGACGGGGCGAGCAAAGTGCTGGTCAAGCTGTCCGATGGCTCGGAGAAAGAGTCCACCGGGCTCATCGCTTCTGACCCGGACTACGACGTCGCGATCATCGCCGTCGACGGCTCGGGTTACCCGGCGCTCGAGCTCAGCGGCTCCGGAGTGGTGCGCCCCGGAGACGAGGTCGTCGTCGTTGGAAGCCCGCTCGGTTTGGCCGGCACGCTGACGGCGGGAATCGTCTCTGCGATCCGAAAGGACGACGACGGCAAAGGCATCGAAATCGAAGGTCGTCGCCTCAAGGGTTGGGGGATCCAGGTTTCGGCGGCGATTTCTCCCGGCTCGAGCGGCTCACCCATCATGACCCGAGAGGGCAAGGTGATCGCCGTCGCCGTGGGCACCGCCGTGGCGGGACAGAACATCAACTTCGGCGTGCCGATCGAGACCGTTCAACGCATGCTCGCCAAGGTGTCGCGGGAACAGAAACCCGAGCCGTTCGGCGGCGGCGGCTCTCTCGGCGCCGGAGTCAACATCGCCATTTCCGTCGGCGCCTTCGCCCTCTTCGTTTTCGTCTACTATTTCGTCACCCGCCGCGGGCGTCGACGCGAAGCAAAAGCGTAGCGGCGAACCCAGCCCCGAGCCGAACGCGGCCTGTGGCTACCGCGTGCGCACGAGTAGACGCACGGTGACCCGATCGGTCCGCTTTCTCGGGTGATCGTTCGTGAGCCGGTGCAGCTCGATCCAAGTCCCGCACGGGGATTCGGTTGCGGCTCGGTGCACCACCTGCATGCCGAGCACGTCGTTTCGGCGACCGAGCATGCCGTCGTCCGATCGGAAGTCGCTCTCGAACACACGGAGCACCAAGCTCTGTTCGGTGCCCGGCGCGGTACCCCACCGGAAAAGGCCCGCGTTTTGATACATGAGCACCTCGTCGTCGAGCCACTCGTCCACGTCGTGATGGGTGCGGTGAGGCCCGCGGAGCACCCGAGGGTCCTGAACCCGGCGACGGAACGCTCCGTCCCGGCTCTCGGCGACCGGCTCGTCGCCCTTGAATACGTCCCAGTACAGATTGCCGTAGGGGCCGTGCGGCCACCCTTCGCCCTCGCCGTTGTCGAGCACGTGTGCGGCGAGCAGCTCGAGCACACCGGGGCTCGAAACCGAAAGAAAATTCTCCGAATCGAGCTCGCCGCGATACTTCGCGTGAACGGGATCGAGAAGGGGGCTCATGTCGCTCGGGCGGCTGCACGCGCCAGCGCCCGGATGAACGACGGCGAGTCCGTCGCAGCAAGCCGGACCCGTTCGGGAGGGATTGGCCGTCCCGCGGCAGCAGGCGCGGCTAGCGTCGATGAGCTCGGTGCAGCCCCGACAGGTCGTACCGCTTTCGCACGACAAACCGGCGCCACAGCGCCCCAAGGGCGACGGCGTGAAGAGCTGAAAGTCGAGGCCAAACTGGGTCAACAGGCTCATCGAATTTTCGGTGCCGACGGCGGCGAGCGCCGCTGAAGAAGGAACCCCACCGATGACTGTCCGGGACGCGCCCACCATCGAGTATTGGGTGCAGCTCACGAAGCCGAGCACGCCAACGAAGAGCGCAGGCCATCCGTTCCCTCGACGGGGACGTTGGCTGACGGGGTCGGTCGAGGCAGTCATCGGCGTCGCAAGTTAAGAGCATAGCTAACGCAAGGGGGCGCGCTCGCACAAACTTGGCCGATGAACCGAGCTCCGGGTACCCCGAGGACTCCGCCCGCGCCGCGCTCGTTTCAGAAGACCCCAGCGCGTCGACGCCGGAGCGGTGTGGAGGTGTGGTGGTGGTGCGAGTCCCCGGGCGCGAGGTCGTGAGCAGGTCACCATTCGGCTGGCGGTCATGCCGGTCTCGCCGGATTTGGGTGATGGCGCTTTTCGGGGTGGCGTTCGTGCTCACCTGGCCGTCGGATGCCGCGAGCCACTCGTCCTCTCAGAAGGCCGCAGCCCAGCCCTCGGTATCGCTGGGGCACGTCAGCTCCCGCGTGCAACGGCCGGGCATCGAGCGAGTATTTCGGTCGACGCTCGAGCAGGAGCTCTTGCGTCTCGATCTCGACGTCGACGAACCGTACGTGCTCCGCGCCTCCCTGGTCCGCATGAGCTCGAAGGCACGAGGCAAGCTCGCGAAGACTCGGTGCCTGGTTTCGGTGACGCTGCACCGGGGTCGTGGGGGTGAGCTGCTGGCGATGATGCGTGGACGTGCCACCATCGAGGACAAGCCGAGCGTGCGGCAACGCTCGGAGCTCCGTGTGATGCGACGGGCCGTCCGCGGCGCGCTTCGGCAGCTCGGAACCGCCCTCGATCGCTAGGCCGGCCAGGCGCCGAACCTCGTTTTTCGTCGGCAAACGCTCGCTCTTGCGGCTGATCGGAGGACGTGTGACGCCTCGACCGTGAAGAGGAAAACAGCGCCGCCGCGCCCTTGGCGTTTGGCTCGACTCTTGTTCGTCGTCGTGCTCGGCCTCGTCGCCGCGGGGTGTCCGAGCCAACCGCCGCCGAGAGCCACCCCCAAGGCCAAGCCGAAGCCCCCGGTCGCCGAAGAAAAGGTCGTGTGGCGGCTCAGCAAGAGTGGGCTCGGCTTTCGGCTGAGCGACGCGGATCCCGCGCCGCCGCCGGTTCGGAAGATCGCCAAAGCCAAGGCGCTTTCCGCCGCCGAGGTCAAGAAGCTCAGCGCGCGGTTGCCCCAAATGAAAGCCGAGCCGTCGGTCAAAGACTTCGCCGTTCGCGGAAAATCACTCCCGGCGCCCCGCCCGGGCAAGACCTTCCAGACGACGTTTCCCCCTGCGATCCGGCCGCCGGCCCCCGCTCCCCCGCGGGCAACGGGCCCGCTCGAAGTCACCCGATGGTCACCCGACGGCGACGTCGGGCTCGCACCGCACCTGAGCGTCACCTTCAACGAGCCGATGGTCGACATCACGTCGCACGCCGAGCTCGACAAGAAAACGAGACCGGTTCGACTGACGCCAGAGCCACCCGGCAAGTGGCGTTGGATCGGCACTCAAACTCTGCTGTTCGAGCCGAAGGAGCGTTTCCCGGCGTCGACGGACTACCAGGTGGAGGTACCGGCCGAGGCCCGCTCGGTCAACGGTGCGACTCTCGGGCAAAGCAAGCGGTGGTCGTTCACGACGCCACGGCTCGAGCTGTTGCGCTCCCACCCGCGGTGGAGCGGCATCGAGCTCGACCCGATCGTTTTTTTGAGCTTCAACCAGCGCATCAATCAAGAAGCGCTCCTCGCACACCTGTCGATGCGCGCCGGACAGCAGCCGGTCGACTTCCGGATGGCGACTGCGGACGAGATCGAAGAGGACAGGGCGGTTCGGCGCATGTCGCAGGACAGCGAGCCAGGTCGATGGATCGCGCTCCGCGCTTCTGGGGACTTGCCGAAGGACACGCCCGTGGAGGTCGTGCTGAAAGCGGGAGCCACGTCGGCGGAAGGACCGAACCCGACCGAACGCGATCTCGAGAGCAGCTTCCGCACCTATGGGCCGATGCGCTTCGTCGAGCTCGAGTGCCATTGGCGCGGACCGTGCCCGCCGCTCGCCCCTTGGGCCGTCGAGTTCAGCAATCAGATCGATCCGTCGAGCTTCGACAAGTCGATGGTCACCATCGAGCCCGAGCTCGTCGGTGCGCGGTTCGAGGTGAGCGGACGGCGGATCCGGATCCGCGGGGCGTCCAAGGGCCGCACGACCTACAAGGTGCGCCTCGATGGACCGCTCAAAGACGAGTGGGGGCAGGTCCTCGAAGCGCCGGTCGACACCAAAGTCGACGTCGTTTCGGCCGAGCCCGTGCTTTTCGGAGAGCAGGAGCGGCTCATCGTTCTCGATCCGGCGTTCGGTCCGAAGCTGAGCGTTTTCAGCGTCAACCGAAAGGCGCTCAAGGTCCGCCTCTACAAGGTTCTACCTGCCGACTTCGAGGGCTACATCAAGTGGCGTCGCCTCTGGGACAACGAGCAGAAGCACGGTCGGCCGCCAGGTCGTCTCGCCAAGACTCAGGTCGTTCAGACCCGAAAGGCTCCCGACGAGCTCGTCGAAACGCCGATAGACCTCGGCCCAGCGCTGACGGATGGCGTCGGCCAGGTGTTGGCGATCGTCGAAACGACGACGCCCCCGAAGCGCGACCGTTGGGGCAACACCAGAAAGGAATGGGCGCGGGTCTGGGTCCAGGTCACCAAGATCGGCCTGCAAGCCTTCGTCGACGATTCGAACCTGTTTGGCTGGGCCTCGTCGCTCAGCGACGGCTCACCACTCGAGGGAGTCGATGTCAGCGTGCTGCCGCGACTCGATGCCGCAAAAACCGGCGCTGACGGGATCGCCAAGTTCCCGCTCGGCGGCAGCGGGGACATGATCTACGCCCAAAAGGGCAAAGACACCGTCATTCTCCCCGGTCGCAGCTACTACTACTACGGCGACAGCGTCACGAGCCGATCGCGCTCCGACTCGCTTCGGTGGTTCACCTTCGACGACCGACAACTTTACAAGCCGGGTGAGTCGGTCAACGTCAAAGGCTGGCTCCGCATCCTCGGCGTGGGGAAGAACGGCGACGTCGGAGCGCTTCCGACCCCGACGAAGAACCGCGTCCGCTACGAAGTCCGCGGCCCGCGATCGAACGAGATCGCCAAGGGGAGCGTGGATGTCGACGACAGCGGCGGTTTTCACCTCTCGGTGCAGCTGCCAAAAAACGCGAACCTCGGCCAAGCCCAGGTTCGGCTGGAGCTCGAAGGGCCGAGCGGGGGCGCCCACAACCGCAGCAGCTACCACCATTTTCAGATTCAGGAATTTCGTCGTCCCGAATTCGAGGTCACGGCGTCGTCGAGCGCGGGGCCCCACTTCGTGGGCAAACACGCCGTCGTCACCGTCGAAGCCAAGTACTTCGCCGGCGGCGGGCTGCCCGACGCCGAGGTGGGCTGGCGAGTCCATAGCAAAGACACGCAATTCGTTCCGCCGAACCGCAGCGGGTTTCACTTCGGCAAAGCGCGCAGCTTCTGGTGGTGGGGCCGGAAGGAAAAACCGGGGGAAACCGAAACGTGGAAAGCGCGAACCGCGGCGGGTGGCGAGCATCGGCTCCGTGTCGACTTCGACGGCCTGACCCCCGCGTTCAGCCGCAACATCGAGCTCCAGGCGACGGTCACCGACGTCAATCGCCAAGCGTGGACGGCTCGATCGAGCATCATGCTGCATCCGGGGAGCTACTACGTCGGGCTCCGGCGCCAGGGTTCGTTCGTCCGGGCAGGTCAGAAGATCGCTCTCGACCTCGTGGTGTCGGATCTCGACGGCAACTCGGTGCCCGACCGCCAAATCGTGGTCAAGAGCTCGCGGATCCAGTCGAAGTGGGTCGCCGGCGAGGTCGAAGAAACCGAGGTGGACACCGAAACCTGCGAGGTGGTGTCGACCGAGACGCTCGCGGCGTGTCGCCTCCCGACTCGGAGCGGCGGTTTACACAAGGTGCTCGCGGAGGTCACCGACCAGCACGGCCGGAAAAGCCACAGCGAGATGCGCGTCTACGTGCTCGGTGCCGACGGCGCGGACAACCCCAAGATCGAGCAGGACAAGGTCACGGTCATTCCGAACAAGGAAGAGTACGCGGGTGGCGAGTCAGCGGAGCTCTTGGTTTTGGCACCGTTCTACCCGGCCGAGGGCGTGCTGACTCTGCGGCGCGACGGCGTCGTGGAGCTCCGGCGGTTTCGGATGGAGAAACCGACGACGGTACTGACGGTACCGGTGGACCCGCGTTGGGTGCCGAACATCGGCGTGCGCGTCGATCTCGTCGGGGCGCGGGTGCGCGAGAACGAATCCGGCGATCCGGATCCGTCGCTGCCCAAACGGCCGGCGTTTGCCGCCGGATCGGCGCGCCTGAAGGTTCCGGCCGACGAGCGAACGCTAGCCATCGAGGTGTCGCCGAAAAAGAAACAGCTGGCGCCGGGTGCGACCACCCACGTCTCGCTTTCGGTGAAAGACGCCACCGGTGCGCCCGCGGCTGGAGCGCGCGCGACGGTCATCGTCGTCGACGAGGCGGTGCTCGCCCTCGCGGGCTACCAGTTGCCGGATCCCATCGAGTTCTTCTATTCGCCGCGAGGCGAAAAGGTGCGCGACTTCGAGACGAGGTTCCGCGTGGCGTTGATGCGTCCGGACACGGCCCGCATGCAGGTCGAAGCCGAAAACAAGAAAGACGTCCGGAACGACTTCGGTGACGGCGGGCTCGGCGCGGTCGGCGGCGGTGCGCCGCGGGCCCAGCGCATGAAAAAGAAAGAAGTCGCCTCGAAACCGATGGCGAAGGCCGTCATGGCCCCGCCGGGGCCGCCGCCGCCACCCGGCGCATCCGCGGCGCCCGCCGAGGATTCCGAGAGCGACAAGTCTGCGCCCGAGCCCGCGCTCACCGTGCGAAGCGACTTCCGCGCGCTGGCGGCCTTCTACCCGAGCGTCAAGACCGATGCCCAGGGCCGGGCCACGGTTCGCGTCGAGGTTCCGGACAATCTCACCCGCTACCGCGTGATGGCCATCGCCGCGCACAAGACGAATCGATTCGGCTCTTCGGAGAACACCATCACGGCCCGCCTGCCGCTCATGGTGCGGCCGTCGCTCCCGCGGTTTCTGAACTACGGCGACCGGTTCGAGCTTCCGGTGGTTCTGCAGAACCAAACGTCGAAGCCATTCGACGTCGACGTCGTCGCGCGCGCGGCCAACGCGCGTCTCACGGCGCAGCGCGGGCTCCGCGTCACGGTGCCCGCCAACGACCGCGTCGAGGTTCGTTTCCCCGCCGCGGCAAAGCGGCCAGGCACGGCCCGATTTCAGATTGGTGCGGTTTCTCGCGTTGGGGCCGACGCGAGCGAGCACGAGATCCCGGTGTGGACTCCCGCAACCAGTGAGGCGTTTGCCACGTACGGTCAAGTGGACGAAGGCGCCGTTTCGCAGCGTGTGCTCGCTCCGAGCGGTGTCGTCACCGAGTTCGGCGGGCTCGAGGTCACCACCACGTCGACGGCGCTCCAGGGGCTGACCGACGCGGTGCTCTATCTCTACAAGTATCCGTTCGAGTGTAACGAGCAGCTGTCGTCGCGGGTCATCGCCATTGCCGCGCTCCGCGACGTGCTCAGCGCCTTCAAAGCCGAAGGGCTTCCGCCAAAGAAGGAGCTGGTGCGCAGCATCCAAGAAGACGTCAAGCTGCTCAAAGCGCGTCAGCACTACACCGGCGGTTGGGACTGGTGGCGCCGGGACCGACGTCCGACGCCGTACGTCAGCATCCACGTCACTCACGCGCTCGTGCGGGCGAAGCAAAAAGGCTTCACCGTTCCCGAGGACACGCTCCAACAAGCTCTCGGCTTCCTCGGCCGGATACGGTCCTTCTTTCCGAGCTGGTATTCCCAGGAGGTTCGCTGGTCGCTCGAGTCTTACGCGCTCTTCGTTCGCAATCTGGCCGGTAAACCCGATGCCAAGGCGGCAAAGAACCTGATCCGCGAGGCGCGAGGGGTGAAAAAGCTGCCCATCGAGGCGCTGGGCTGGCTGTTGCCGGTGCTGAAGACCGACGCGGGAGCTGGCCAGCGCATCGCCGAGATCCGTCGCCATCTCGCCAATCGCGTCGCCGAGACGGCGGGCAAGGCGCACTTCGTGACGAGCTACGCCGACGGCGCTCACGTGCTCCTGCATTCGGATCGCCGCGCGGACGGCGTCTTGCTCGAAGCGATGATCGGCGACGATCCGGAAAACGACGTCATTCCGAAGATCGTCAAGGGACTGCTCGCGCATCGGAAACGTGGGCGGTGGCGAAACACTCAGGAGAACGCGTTCGTCCTGCTCGCACTGGACCGCTACTTCAACACCTATGAAAAGGTCACGCCGGATTTCGTGGCGCGCGCTTGGCTCGGGGAGACCTTCGCGGGCGAGCACAAGTTCCACGGTCGCAGCACCGACCGGCAGCATGTCGACATCCCGATGAAGTTCCTCGCTCGGCGTAGCGGTCCGCAAAACCTGGTGCTCCAGAAGGAGGGGCCGGGTCGGCTCTACTACCGCGTGGGCATGCAGTACGCGCCCAAGGATCTGAAGTTGCCACCCGCCGACCACGGGTTCGCCGTGAGTCGTGAGTACGAAGCGGCCGACGAGCCCGACGAGGTGAAGCGCGATTCGAGTGGGCGATGGCGGGTGAAGCTCGGGGCGCGCGTACGCGTGCGGGTGAGCATGGTGGCGCGCGCGCGCCGCTATCACGTGGCTTTGGTCGATCCGCTTCCCGCCGGGTTCGAGCCGATGAACCCCGCCCTCGCCACGACCGGGGACATTCCCGACGATCCGAAGAGCAAACAATCGGGTCGACCATGGTGGTGGTCGCGCGCCTGGTACGAGCATCAGAACATGCGAGACGAGCGTGTCGAGGCGTTTGCGTCGCTGCTTTGGGATGGGGTGTACGACTACACCTATGTCGCTCGAGCGACGACGCCCGGCACTTTCGTCGTTCCGCCGTCGAAAGCCGAGGAGATGTACAGCCCCGAGACCTTCGGCCGGAGCGCCGGCGACATCGTCATCGTGGAGTAGGCGTCGGGCGCCGAGACAGAGCCCGCTCGTCACTTTCGCCCGGGGGTACGGCGAGCCCGGCGTTGCGTTGTGTGTGCGGGGTTGAAGCCGTACTCTCTTTGCATGGTGGCGCTCGTTCTGTGGGGGAGGTGGCGGGGTTGGCTCATGACCATCGCCTTCATGGCGATGGCGTGCGGCAGCTCGGGCGACGGCGGTCGCCAAACCGGGACCGGCGGAGGCGGAGCTGGGGATTGTCTCGTGCGCTGCGCGGAAGCCGGCGGCGATCCGGATCAATGTGCGGTGGCCTGCGCCCCTGCCACCGGTGGCACGGGTGCGGGAGGCATGGGCACCGGCGGCGTGGGCATGGGAGGCGCCGGTACCGGAGGGGCGGGCGTCGGTGGCTCCGGTGGCGACAGCACCGGCGGAATGGGCGGCGTCGGGGCGATGGCGGGCTCGCCAGGCACCGGCGGTACGGGCGGAATGAACGCCGGAGCGCCAGTGGCGACCGCGCTGGGCGCCAACACCACGGTGGGCATCGATTGGCCGAGCCTGCCCGGAGCAACGTCGTACCGCGTGTACTGGTCGCTCACGCCCGGGGTGACGCCCCAAACCGGCCAACCCATCGACACCGCGCGCCCGGGCGTCGTTCATCGGTCTCTGACGAACGGCACGCCGTACTACTACGTCGTCACTTCCTTCGGCGCGATGGGGGAGAGTCCGCCGTCGAACGAGGCGACCGCCACGCCCCAGGGCGAGTGGGTGCTCGAAGAATTCGGAAATGGCGAGATCGACGACGTCCTGACGGGCGCGGACGCGCCCAAGGTGCCGGTCGAGCAGCGAGTGCACGTCTTGCTGCATGCCGAAGGCTATCTGGCGAGCGACCTCGGGATCTTTCACAACGAGCTCGGCCACGACACCGACCGTCGCAACGACGTGGACCGATGGATCGATCTCGTATTCAGCATCGAGCCGTACTCCATCTGGCGCGAGGCATTCGTGGTTTGGTACCTCCCGCGAGCGTCGAGCACCCATTTCGACGGTGGCGACACCGCCTTCGCCGTGCCGGTCGACACGTCGGGCACTTTCTGGGGCACCAACAGCATTCCTTCGGACGGTCTGACCGCCCAGCGCGCCTGGGAGGCGCTCGGGATTTTCCCGTTTCAACCCGACGATTTCTACGATTTCAGCGGCAGGGCGAAGAACCACGTCTCGGCGTTTCTGCTCTTCGACCCCAATCGAGGGCGCGCTTCGGTCAGCGGTCGCGCGCTCGCTCTTCGAAATCCACTCGATCGAAATCAGACGCTATCGGGCGCGTTCGGCGTCGGTCACGCTCACGAGTTCACTCACGCGTTTTCACTCCTGCGCGACGAGTATCTCGAAAACAACAACAATGCGCCGGGCAGTTGGTCAGGGACCTCGAACGTGATCGGCTCGAATCAGTGCGCGGAGCTGCCGTGGCAGCACCTGATCTTCGGCGGCAGCCACAACCCCGGGGTCGATCAACTCGTCGGCGCGTTTGGTGTGCCCGCCATCGGCTTCCATTCCGAGTTCTTGTGTCTGCTGAACGGTACTCACGACAACGCGCAGTACTACGGCGGAAACGGTCTATTGCGGGTCGAAGATCGCATGTGCAACTTCTGCCGAGAGACTAGCGCCTTCCGAATCTTCGAGAGGACTCGTGTGCTCGCCGACGATCGAACCTCGCACGATGCCTGGGTCTCGAGCTACCGAACGCCGTTCTACGATCGTTTCGGTTTTCAGTCGCCGGCGATCATCCCGCAGACGAACAACGTCTCGAACCCCGCGTCCGGCTCGCCAGTGTTCGAGCCCTGTGTGCCCTAGTGTCGCGTCTCAAAAATCGCGAAGGACGATTGTTACTCTCGAGCCAGGCCACTAGCTACCCGTCACTGCCCCGGCATGCGACCAAGGCTCCGCCAGGCGACGAGCAGTCGCCCGCGGTCACGATGGTCTAGAAGCTCCGTGTCGCTTTCCCAGGCGCGCTTGGCGTTCCGCAACCAAGCGTGCGCCGCGAGCGCGTCGCCGACCGCGAGATGGGTGAGCCCGCGGTAGAGCGAGTAGCGCACCTGTTGTTTTCGGTTCCAGCCGCCTCGCTTGCTCTCGATCCGCCGAAGCTCGGCGACCGCTTCGGGGTAGCGTGCCTCGTCGTAGGCGTGGCGCGCGTCCGCCATCGGACGGCTGCATCCCGCGAGGGCCACGAGGAGGAGAAAGCAGGCCGAGCGACTCATGCCCACCCCATCGGTCGGTGCGGAGGACGAGTTGCGTGCTTTTTCGTCCACACATGAAATCGCCGACGGTTTTGCCACCATCGCCGGTTGCGCACCAGCGGCTGTCGGCCGGATGTTCAGTTAATGTCACGGTGGTTGCCCAGTTGGAGAGCGGTTAGGGTCCGCGCCATGGGTGACAGGACCCCGGCGAACCTTTCCGCGAACGTCAGACGCCTGCGCGAGGAGCGCGGTTTTACCCAACAGCGCCTCGCGGAAGTGTCCGGCGTCCCGCGTCCGACGGTGGCGAATCTCGAAACCGGGGCGGCCAACCCCACCCTCGGTGTGCTCGTGAAGATGGCCGCCGCTCTCGGCGTGTCGATCGGCGAGCTGGTCGTGAGCCCGTCGTCGGCGATCCGAGTTCACAAGGCCGGGGCACTACCCGCGAAGGTCCGTGGTCAGGGACTCGTGCGCCGCCTCTTGCCGGATCCGATCCCCGGCATGCACATCGCCCGGCTCGAAATCGCGGCGGGTGGAAAAATGACCGGCATCCCGCGCACCGAGGGAACTCGCGAGTACATCGCCTGCGAATCCGGCGAGCTCGAGATCAACGCCGCCGGCGAGGTCGTGCAGCTCTCGGCGGGAGACGTCGCCGTCTTGACGAGCAACGACAAACAAAGCCTGGTCAACCGCGGTCGGCGCCCGGTCGTGGCCTACAGTGTCTCGGCGTTCGCCCCGGCGGGCGCCTGAATCACGCCCAGGCTTCGTCTTCGATGACGCGGCTGGCTCTTCGCTCGCGGTCGATGCTCGACAACATCGCGGTGAGCTCGTCGAGCAGGGTTCTCGTCGTCGTGCGATCCCGTGCCGAAATGGCGACCGCGCCGCGGCGGGCGTCGAGCGCGGCGCCTTCCTCCGGGCTCAAGCGATCGACCTTGTTGTAGGCACGGAGGCGGGGGATTTCCGCGAGGCCGAGCTTCGTCAGGAGCTCTTCGGTCGTCGCCAGGTGGTCCTCGAGCTCTGCATCCGACGCGTCCACCACCTCGACCAGGACGTCTGCGTCGGCGGCCTCTTCGAAGGTGGCCCGAAACGCTGCAAAGAGATCTTTCGGCATTCGTCGGATGAACCCGACGGTGTCGGTGAGCACCACGTCCTCACCATTCGGGAGTGAGAGCCTTCGCGCGCGGGTGTCGAGCGTGGCGAACAGCTTGTCTTCGACCAAAACGCCGGCGCCCGTTAGGGCGTTGAGCAATGTGCTCTTGCCGGCATTGGTGTAGCCGACGATGGCTACGACGGGCGTGTTCGAGCTGGCCCGCCGCCGCCGGCGTTCGGTCCGTTGCCGTGCGAGGTTCTTGAGCGATTTTTCCAGACGGCCGAGTCGCTCTCGCGCTCGTCGTCGTCCGATTTCGAGCTTCGTTTCGCCAGGTCCGCGCCCACCGATGCCGCCAGTCAGCCGGCTCAGCGCATCGTCGCGGGTGCCGAGGCGAGGGAGGGTGTACTTGAGCTGTGCGAGCTCGACCTGGAGCTTGCCGTCTTTGGACTCCGCCCGCTGAGCGAAGATGTCCAAAATGAGCTGGCTTCGGTCGATGACCTTGAGGTCGGTCTGGGCCGAGATGCCGGCGGCCTGGGCGGGAGTGAGATCGCGATCGAAGATGAGCGTCTCGACGTCGAGATCGATCGCGCGCATCACCACCTGTTCGAGCTTTCCCTTGCCCAGCACGAGCTTGCGGTCGATTCGGTCGCGCAGCTGGATCACCGTGTCGACGACGTCGACTCCGGCGGTGCTCGCGAGCCGCTCGAGCTCCTGAGCGCTCGCTTCGGCGCGCCCACGGCCTCCTGACCTGCGCTTTTCTCCCACGTGCACGATGATGGCGCGGCCGTCTTTTGCGGCCACCGGACGAGTTTTTGCTCGACGGGCGAATTCGTCTTCGAGCGACGCGATGAGCTCGCCGAAGTTCGGCTGGGGTTTGCCCCAGGCGACAGGACCCACGACGTCGTAGGGTTTCCCGTCGGACCGCTCCGGCACGTTGTAGGCCCACGTCATCGAACGGGGCTCCGACTCCGGAGTGAGCAGAATGGCTGCCACGAGATCCAAGCGGAGCCGCGTGAGATCGACGAGGTCGTCGCTCGTGAGCGGCTCGCCGTACAGGTGGGTGTGCACGAGCCGCAGCGCTCGGAATCTTCCTTCGGCGGCGCGCAGCCGTCCGACGTCGGGCAACATCAGCCCGGTGGCATTGCCGACGATGACGCAGTCCACTCTGCCAGATCGGTGCACCAACGCGCCCACCTGGCGCTTGGTCTCGCGCGAGGCGTCAGCCAACGACCGCACCAACTCCGGCGTCGTGATCCGATCGAGAGGAACCCGTCGCCGGTAGATGCGCTCGAGGGCCTTGAGAGCTCGGGGCGGAAGCCCCGTAGTGTTTCCAAGAACGTCAGGCATCGTTGAGGCCCCCACGAATCGAGGGCCGAAGGCACGCTCCTAGCGTACCAGCCGATCTGCGGTCGTTCGAGCGCCGGCTGACTTCCGGGCGGCGTCAGCCGTTGCTGGCTTCATGGGACCGGGGCGCTCGAGCTACCGCTTGACTGACTGACTGGGTCAGTTATATTAGGCCGATGGCCCGTTCCCGCGACCCCCAGCGTCTCGATTTGCTCGTTCGGGCGGCCACCGAGGTTTTCATCGCGCAGGGGTATCGGCGCACTCAGATGATGGACATCGCTGAGGTCGCCCAAGTGGCCAAGGGCACGCTCTATCTCTACGTGGAGAGCAAAGAGGCGCTGTTCGACCTCGCCGTCCGGCACGCCGACAGCTCCGAGCCCATTTCGATACCGGACCGGCTGCCGATCCGAACACCCCCGGCGGAGTCGACGGCGCGCTTCGTCAGCGAAGAGCTCGGCCGCAAGAGCTCGCTGCCGACGCTCGGCGCTTGTTTGGCGAAGAAGCGGATCACGGACCCTTCCGGGGAGCTCGAAACCATCGTTGTCGAGCTCTTCGATCTGCTGCACGACAACCGAGTGGGCCTCAAGCTCATCGATCGCTGCGCTTCGGACTTCCCCGGTCTCGCGTCGATCTATCACCACGTCGCTCGGGACGGCGTGCCCGAGGTGCTCGCTTCCTACATCGAATCGCGTATCGAGCGGCGTCACTTCCGGCCGTGGACCGACGTCCGCGTCGCGGCGCGAAGCGTCATCGAGACAATCACGTTCTGGGCCGTGCACGTGCACTGGGACCGGTCCCCAGCGCCCTACGATCCGGACGCGGTCAGACAAACGGTGGTCGAGATGGTGAAAGCCACCCTGGTTCGCGACCACCGCCCTACTTCGTGACCACCGCCCTACTTCGTGACCACCGCCATTCTCAGTGAAAGCCATCGCCCATGAGTAGCGCCGTTCCTCTTCCTGCCAACCCGCCGAGTCGACTAAACGCCGAGCTCGACGCTCGCGCGAAAAGCCTCAGGGCCGGCGACCTTTGGCCGATGTACGTCCTCGCGAGTCTCAAGCTCGTCGTTCACCTCTTGCTGGCCCACCGCTACGGCTACCACCGGGACGAGCTCTACTTCATCTCGTGTGGCCGACACCTGGACTGGGGCTACGTCGACCACGCTCCCCTCGACCCATGGATCGCACGCGCCGTGGGGGTGGTGTTCGAGCACA
>JAJDAH010000303.1 GCA_029261965.1 Polyangiaceae bacterium | reverse complement strand
AGGGAGCCTGCTCGCGTGTTGGCCGCGCCAGGAATGTGCGCGTCAGCGGGCGGTAGGCAGACCGGCGCCCCGGCGGCCACGAAACCGCGCCACCGAAGTCGCCCTCGTCCGCTACGAGTCGAAGAGTTCCCCTTGCGTGGTTTGCCCGAAGCGGCGGCGCACGATCTGACTCTTGAAGAACGGGGGATCGCGAGCCGGAGCGCGTGCCGGCGTTTCGGTGGGCTCGCCGAGGGCTCGTAGAGTGTCTCCGATCTGCTCGGCGTCGGTGACGAGCTCGCGGAGCTTCATTCGGCCGCCGCACTCGGGGCATTGCTCGCAGTGATAAGAGGAGCGAATGAGTGTCGAAATCGCCACCTCCCGGCCGGGGTTCGCCATCGGGGTGTGGCGCCACCTGATCGTGGCGGCCTGGAGCACCGATGCGGCCACGGACGACATCAGCGCGGTTCTGACGGCGATCACCGCGACGTGGGACGGCGAGCCGAGCTCCCTCTACCTCGTGATCTGGGTCGACACACAAGTCAGCGCCCTGCCCCGGGGCCCGCTGGCTACTCGACCACGAATCGAGCGGTGGTCACGACGTCGTCGGCAAGCCGGATCTCGACGCGATACTTGCCCGCAGGGAAACCTTTGGTCGGTTTGCTGAGCTGCGTGCTCACGAAGTAGCTCTTCATGCCGAAGGTCGGCAACTCGCCGACCTTCCGGTCGAGCGACGCGATGACGGTGTTGGCTTTTGCCGCCTTGCCGACGTCCTCGGCGATCCACTTGATGTTGTAGACATCACCTTCCTTCGGAAGGTCCTTGGTTCTGAACGAGACGTGGATGACGGCAGTGTCCACCTTGAAGCGATCCGTCGGCCCCACGCACACATCGTCTTTGACGTCCTGACAGGTGAACGTGCCCATCGTCTCGTCGTCGACGTCGGCGCTTGCTGGCGCCGAGGGGTGCGCGCTCGGCGCCGGTGCGGCGCTCGCCGCCGACGCGCTCGAAGCCGCGGTCGTGGCGTCGCCACTGCCGCAGGCCAAAAGCGCCATGACGATGATGGCGGCGACGCCGATGGTAGCTCGCCCGGGTTCTTGCACCATGTTCCGGAACCTAAGCGTCGCGGTGAGGGGCGACTAGTCGTTTCTTCCATCGAGCGTCCACGGGGTCATTTGGCGGGCCGCGTGCAAACTCTTTTGTGACGTGTGGCGCCAAAATCGAGCTCGGCCGGGGATGGGAGAAGCGCGGCGTTCGCCAGAAAATGTGTTCGCGATTAGACGCGACGAACGTCACCGGCTTGCCCCGCCGTAGGCCGGGAGGCACCGAGCAGTGTCGCGGTGGGCCGCCCCCCCCCCCAGGTGCCGTAGTCTCTCGGTCGGATGACGACGACCTCCAAGCTCCCGAACCCGCGGCTGCTCGTCGGAATATGTCTCGCAGCGTTCGCCACGTTGCTGTTCGAGATCGCGCTGATCCGCGTGCTGTCGTACAGCATTTGGTATCACTTCGCCTACGTCGTTCTGTCGACGGCGCTGCTCGGGTACGGCGCATCCGGGACGCTGCTGGCGATCCGTCCGTCGATCGGCCGGGCGAACCTTCGACAAACGTTGACCGTGTGCTGCGCGGCCGCTGCGGTCACTTGCGGGTTGGCCCTCGGCTTTGCGTCGCTGTTCCCGCTGGACCCGATGCTCATCACCAAAGACATGGGGCAGCTCTTCTTGTTGCTGGCGTACCAGGTCGTCGCCACCGTTCCGTTCTTCTTTTCCGGGCTCGCAGTCACGCTGTTGCTGCGCGACGCCGCCAAGCGAGTGGACCGATTGTACTTTTGGGACCTGCTCGGTGCCGGTCTCGGCTGCGCCGCCGCGGTACCGCTGATGAACGCCGTATCGCCGCCGGCCTCGGCGCTCATTGCCGGGGCGGTGTTCGCAGCGGCCGCCGGCGTTTTTGCCCCCAACCGACGCATTCTGTTCGGCGTGCTCGCGGTCGCCGGCGTGCTCGGGGCCGCATCGCGCTTCGGCTCCGACATCCCGTTCACCTTGGCGAAGAGCAAACACTTCAACGAGTCGATGGCGGAGAAGTACGAGAAGCCCGTCTTCACACGGTGGACCGCTCTGTTCCGCACGGACGTCTTGCAACGTGCCGACGACGCACCGTTCGACTTCTTCGACCACTGGGGAACGTCGCGTAACGTGAAGGGGCCGATTCAGAACCCCTGGGGCATCATCACCCACGACGGCACTGCCGGCACCGCGGTCTACGACATCCGCGAGGGCATGCTCGGCTTTCTCGACGAGCACATCCTCGCCCTGCCCTACTGGGTGCTGAAGCCGAAGCCGCGCGTGCTCGTGATCGGCGTGGGCGCCGGCCGCGACGTCATCGCCGCCGCGCGCTTCGGCCCCGAGAGCATCACGGGAGTCGAGCTCGATCCGACGACGATTTCTCTGCTTCGGAACGAGCTCGAGCCGCTGAGCGCTGGACTCTTTCGCAACGTCGAGCTCGTCCCCGGCGATGGGCGGCACTTCGTCAAGCGAAGCCGGCAAGAGTTCGATTTGATCCAGATGACGGGCGTCGACACGCTGGCCGCCACGTCGAGCGGCGCGTACGTGCTGGCGGAGAACTATCTCTACACGGTCGAAGCGACCCACGACTATCTCGATAGGCTCGCCCCCCACGGAGTGCTGTCGATCGCGATCGGCCATTGGGACCCCGAGAGACCACGAGCGGCGGCGCGCATTCTCAATGTCGCCCGCCGCGCCCTTTCGGAACGCGGCGTGACGGACTTCGGCCGGCACGTAGCATTAGTCGACAGTCGTCACCTCTTCGCCGGTTTGCTCGTCAAGAACGAGCCTTTCGAACCCGGGCAGCTCGAAGACATCGCCCAGAGATCACGTCGACTCGGCTTTCAGCCGCTGCTGGCCGGAAGTGACACGCACCCGCTCTACGAGAAGCTCATCGGGCCCGACGGAATCGAGCGCGACGCCGCGCTCGCCAACATGGACTTCGAGGTGGAGGCCATCACGGACGATCGCCCGTTCTTCTTCAACTTCTACCGCTGGGGCGATCTGCTCGACGCCGAAGACACGGCCCCGGTGCACAACACGGCGCTCGGTCAGATCGTGTTGGCGGTGCTACTCGTGTCGCTCAGCACTCTCGGCGCCCTCGTCGTCCTGCTACCGCTGGTCGCTTGGAGGCGGCGACGCACCTTTGCTCGGACTCGACCGACCGTCGGCATCCTCGGCTACTTCCTCGCCCTCGGGCTCGGGTTCATGCTCTTCGAGATCAGCCTGATGCAGCGCTTCGTCGTCTATCTCGGGCACCCGACGCATTCGTTGTCCGTCGTATTGTTCTCGCTGCTCGTGTTCCTGGGCGTCGGCAGCTTCGTCTCGCGCCGCTTCGTGGGTGACGAAAAACGAGTGCTGCCGGCCGCGGTCGGGGTCATCGCCGTGCTCGCCTTCGCTTACATGCACGCGCTGCCGTCGATCCAAGCGGCCACCCTCGGCGCGGCGCTGAGCGCGCGGGTCGCCATCACCGTTGCCGCACTCGCCCCGCTGGGCGTGACGCTGGGGCTGTTCTTTCCGTTGGGCGTCCGCCGGGCCGAATCCATCCACCGAGATCTGGTGCCGTGGGCCTGGGCCATCAACGGTTGCGCTTCGGTCACCGCCACGGTCTTGGCCGTGGTGCTCGCGATGAGCTTCGGATTCGAATGGGTCTGGCTAGTATCGCTGGCGATCTACGCTTTTGGTGTGGCTTCGTTCCTGTGGCTCACTGCGGCGCCATGTGGGTCGACGTCGACCTGAGCGTCCTTGGGGACGAGCTGACCGAACTGCCACTTGAACACGTGGAGCCGGTCGCCGAGGTCGCTGTGGCGTTTGGTGAGACCCCATGCAAAGAGCGCGGGCACGATGATGGTGATGACGCACGCGATGAGCACGGCGATTGGGTACGAACGGTCCGGCACGGTGAAGAGCCGAGGAACAATCAGAATCCCGCCGCCCTCGTTCCGGTAGGTGCTGGCTATGACGCCGGTGATTTCCAAGAGCGCCGGTGCCAGGACCGTCAGGACGCTCGCTGCGACCACTACACCGCGATAAACCTCGCCTCGCCCGAGACCGAACGCGACGATGGCGATCGCTAGCGCGAGACCCGGCGTCACGACGAGCGGTCCCATGAATCCCGTGGACGCGGCGATGGCCGCGCACATGAGCAGGACAATCACGAGCGGCAGCGGGCCAGCGGATCGTTTGCCGTAGCCGACGACGAAGCACAGCGCCGAGGCGATCGCCGCCGGCACGATCATCGGCAGCACGTCTGCCACGGCCGCCCGGTCCAGCGTCATGAGCGCCGCGAAAGACGCGATCGCGATGATCGACCACGCAGCGATGCGCGCAGCCGACCTGACTTCGTGAGCGCTTCGGCGCTCGATCTCGATCTTCGCCGCGGGCGGCGGCTCGTCGGGCGGCCGAGTCAAAAGAGCCGCGAGTGTCTGCTGCGCCCGGCGATTGTGCGTATCGAGAGCGAGCGAGCGCCCGACTTCGCCGAGCGCCTTGCTGCGGTGACCCCCGTCGGCGTCGTCCGTCTCGAACGCCATGGCGGCGGCCTTCGAGGCTTGCTGCGCGTGGGTCTCGGCCAGCTCCCGGCGCAGCTCGAGGTCGCGGTCACCTTCGAGATACCGTTCGACGGCATCGTGCAGTTCCCGCACGCCCTGGAAACGACGCTCGGGGTCAGATTCGGTGGCGCGCACGCATACGGCTTCGAGCTCTGGAGGGACGTCGCGAGACGGCGCTCGGAGCGAAGCACGCGCATTGGCCCCGCGTGTCGTCGACTCGATGAGCTCGTCCACGCTTTTTCCGATGTGCAGACGCTCGCCGGTCAAGATCTCGAAGAGGATCGCGCCAAGAGCGTAAACGTCACTGCGACCGTCGGCAGAGTCACCGGCGATGCGCTCCGGTGGCATGTATCCGGGCGTGCCGAACACTTGCCCCGCCAGCGTTGGTGTGTGTGCCACCTGCCCCGTATCGACCCTCACCGATTCCACGGGCTTCTCGTCGACGTCGTCGTCGAGCTTGGCGATCCCCCAGTCGAGCACATACACCTCGCCGAAATCGCCGAGCATGATGTTCGCCGGCTTGAGGTCGCGGTGCAGGACACCCCGAGTGTGCGCGTAGTCGATGCAGAGGCAGATCTGAAGGAAAGCCGCCAACAGCTTGTGAGCCGTGAACCGGCTTCGTTCGTCTTTCTCGTCTTTGGTGGTCGAATGGATGGCTTCGCCCAGCGTGACGCCGGAGATCCGCTTCATGGTGAAGTACTCGGTGCCGTCGGGATCGAGCCCGACGTCGTAGACCGGAACTACGGCGGGATGCTCGAGCTGCCCTTGGATGCGCGCCTCTCGCAGAAAGCGCGCGCGATCTTCGCCGCCGGTCGTTTCGCCTTGGCGGATCACCTTCATCGCCACTTCTCGGCCAATGCGCTGGTCTTTCGATGCGCGAACCTCGCCCATACCGCCGCTCCCCAGCAATCGCCGGGTGACGTAGCGATCGGCGAAGCCCGTGTCCGCCATGGTCGCCTCGTGGGTGACAGGGCCGAGCGACGCCGAAGCCTCCAGAGTCTGCGCAAGCGCCGGAGCCGAAGCGGTGTCGGCAGCGAGGGTGTCGGCGTCGTCGGAGCGGGACGGATCCCGTGGATGCTTCATAGGTGTCATCGTACGACTCTGAAACGAGATCGGACAACGGCCGCGAACGAGTGGCCGAGCAAGCCGAATGGCGACCACTCGTCTCGGAGCATCGCCCTCGGTACGACGAGTCATTTCCCCTCGACCCTGATGAACAAGAGGTCCCTCTCTTCTTGTGAAACGAAGCTCCCCTTGCGCCGCGCTTGCCGGAGCGCGTGGCTCAGCGGCGCGAGATCGGTTCGGTGAAACGCGGCGAGGCTGCGGAGCTGCGCTTGTACCTCGCGCGAGTCGCGGCGGGCGCGGGGCTTGTCGAGCAGCGCTCGGGACACCGCGCCGAGCCCCTGCCCCGGTTTGCCTGACAAAAACTGTTCGGTGGCGGCAACGATGCGCGCGTCGAGCTGACGGACGCCGACGACGCGGGAGCCGCGGATGCGCGGCGCACCAAGGGACGCCACGCGCTCGCGATGTCCGAGCAGAACGAGAAGGTCGGTGAGCGTGTCGAACGCCTCTTTGGCGCGCAGCCTGGAGCGAAAAACCCCGTACCAGCGGAAGCCGAGTGGCTCGAACTCGTCGACCCGCGTGGTGAAGCAGAACATCGTTCTTTGCGGAGTCCGGACGACGCCGATGGCGGGATACAGAAACCAATAGGCGCCCTGGATGTTGTGGCGCGGCTCGAGAGTGCGAATGAGTTGGTTCTCGAGAGCGAGCGCCTTTTTCTCGCTCGAGACAGGACGCACCTCGAGCTTGCCGGCTTCGCGCACGAGCCGGCGCATCTTTCGGTGAGCCTTGCGCCGCGTGGCGTTGCGGTACGCCGACAGCCGGCGCCGGATGTCCTTGGCCTTGCCGACGTAGATGACGACGCCCTCCCGATCCGTGAAGAGGTAGACCGCGGGAGAGCGGGGTAGACCCGCAATGAGATCGGCGCCGAACTTTCGGTCGAAAGGCTTGGTGTCGGCGCGGCCCGGCGCCCGGGCGCTACTGGTCTTCGAGCGGGCGGTTGGTCGGCTCATCCGGGCGACTCTGCGCTCGGCTCATAGACCGCCGATACCGTGCATCTTGGTGGACCGAGTCTTGTCGGGGGCCTCCGAGCTACCTTGGCTTCGTTTGCCGCTGCTGACGCACACGCCGTTCTTCGCCGTGCAGTGGTTGACGGTCTTGCAGTTGGCCGAGCGCGCGCAGTCGACCGACGACGAGGCGACGCAAGCGCCGTCTTTCGCCGAGCAAGCGCCCTCGAGCTTGCAGCGCGACGACTTCTGGCAGTCCGCGCTCGCCACCGCAGCGCACTTGCCGTCCTTCACGCCGCATCGGCCGTCTTTGCTGCAGGCGTCGGACTTCTTGCACGCTTCTTCGTCGGCGACGCACCGGCCGTCGGCCGCGGTGCACTGAGCCTCCTTCTTGCAGGCCGAGGATTGCGCACAGTCCTCCGTCGACCCCGCCACGCAGAGCCCGTCTTCGGCTTTGCAGGCACCGAGCCGTGCGCATGGGCTGCCTTCGTCTGGTTTCTCGTCGAAGGTTCCCGAGCAGTGTCGACGCGACAGCGCCACGCACTTGTCTCCTTGGGTGACGCAGGTGCCTTCTGTCCCGCAGGTCTTCGCGCACTCCGCGTGCACCGTCTTCGTGGGGTCCTCGCAGCTGCCTTGATGGGCGCTGCAGTTGCCGAGCTTCTTGCAGTCGGCGGAGCGCTGGCAATCGCTGTTCGTCGCCGCCACGCACTCGTTGAACCGCGCGGTGCACTTGCCTTTGACCGTGCACTCCTCCGACGCCTTGCAGTCCTCGTCCGAGTCGACGATGCAGAGCCCGTTCTCGTCCACCGTACATTTACCGAGCTTGGTGCAGTCGGGTTTGCTCTTGCAACGATCGGTCGAGTCGCAGGCAGCAACCCCGAAGAAAAGGAGCCCGGCGCAAGCAAAGAGTGCGGCTCTCATCGGGGGCCGATGGTAAACCCGGACGGACCCGAGCGCACGCTCAACCGCCTCGCCCGTGCGTCGCTTCTCCACGAGGTCACGCGCTCGACGCCCGATCGACACTCGGGAAGCCGGACGCCATCGGACCGTTGCAGCTCGGGCAAAGCCCCCGCAAGCTACTGCGGTGAGGGAATCGGCTGGGGGCGTGGCTTGCGAGCAGGCGGACTCGGCGCTCGAAGTGCACGCGCAGCTGCAGGAGCTCATCATGGAGTTGTCCACGGACTTCATCAATCGACCGATCGAAGAAGTCGACGATGCCATCACCGCGGCACTACGCCGCGTCGGCGAGCTCGCGGGTGTCGACCGGAGCTACGTGTTCCGAAGATCGAAGGACGGAGAGACGATCAGCAACACGCACGAGTGGTGCGCACCCGGCATCGAACCGACCATCGACCAGCTCCAGGATTTGCCGCTTCGGGCGTTCCCGTATGTGATGAAGCACTTGGAACGCGGCGAGATGATACACATCCCGCGCGTGGCAGACTTGCCACCGGAGGCGAGTGCGGAGAAGGAAGAGTTCGAGCGCGAGAACATCAAGTCGCTGATGAGCGTGCCGATGATGCTGGGCGGACGAATCGTGGGGTTCGCAGGATTCGACTCCGTACGCGCGGAAAAGTCTTGGCCCTCCAACACGTTTGCTCTCGTGAAAACCGTCGGCGAGATTTTCGCGAACGCTCTCGAACGCCGAGACTCGGAGCGCCGGCTGCGGGAGCGCGAGATGCAGCTCCTACACGCGCAGAAAATGGAAGCGATTGGCCAGCTCGCGGCCGGGCTCGCTCACGACCTCAACAACGTCGTCCAGGTCGTGCAGTCTTACGTCGAGATTTGGCGTCAACGGCAACCCGAGCGCTCCGAGTTCACCCGACAGCTCGGTGAGATCAGCCATGCCACGGAATCGGCAACGAACTTGCTGTCTCGAATGCTCGCGTTCGGTCGACGCGACAGCGCGGTCTCGTCCACCGTCGTCGACCCGGCGAAAACCCTCACCGAGCTGCGCCCCTTGTTGCTCGCTCTCTTGGGCGGCCGAATGAACCTCCGCATCGAGGTCCCACCGGACATCGGCAAGGTTCGCTGCGACGCCACTCTTCTCGAAACATCCGTGATGAATCTCGCAACGAACGCCCGCGACGCGATGAACGACGGCGGCGAGCTGAGGATCGTCGCCGAGAATTCGGGGCCCAACGTTCGAATCAGCGTGTTCGACGAAGGTCCCGGCGTCGCGCCCGAGCTCGCGGAGAGGATCTTCGAACCGTTCTTCACCACGAAAAGCTCGGGGCACGGTACCGGGCTTGGTCTAGCCACGACGCGGGCGATGGTCCGCAAATATGGAGGTGACGTGTCGGTCGAGTCCGAGAAGGGATGCGGGGCCGTTTTTCACGTCGACTTGCCCCTGGTGGACGGTTGAAAGTGATGGCTCCTCAGACTCGTGCTTACCTCCTGGCGCTCGCCTCCTTCGCCGTGGGCGTGCTGTCGTTGAACGCGTGCGCCGCGCCGCCCGTTCCGTCACAAACGCCACTCGACACTCCTCGAACTGCCGCGGAGGCGTCGAGCCGCCACGCTGCACCAGAGCCGCCGGATCCCGGACCGGCCCTGCGAAGCGAGCTCATCCCCATCGATGCGGACGATCCGACTTGGGGCTCGCCCAACGCGCCGGTAACCCTGGTGGCGTTCCTCGATTTCGAGTGTCGGTTCTGCAAACGCGCGCAACCCACACTCTGGGCGCTGGGCGAGCACTACGGCCCGGAGCGGTTGCGCATCGTCTTCAAGCACAATCCGCTGCCGTTTCATTCCCGCGCGATGCCCGCAGCGCTCGTCGCACAAGCCGTGTTCGAGCTCGGCGGCCCACGCGCATTCTTCAGCTACGCGTCTCTTCTCTACGAGCACCAAGAAACGCTCGCGCAACAGGACCAAGGAGCGTGGGCGCGCCAGCTCGGGCTGGACCCTGGCGACGTGGCCCGCCTGGCCCAGGGCGAAGCGATCGCGCGGAAAGTGGCACGCGACAAGGCGCTGGCCGAGCGTGTCGGCGCGCGTGGAACCCCCAACTTCCGCATCAACGGAGTCCAGGTTTCGGGCGCGCAGCCAGCAGCGAAGTTTCGCGAGGTCATGGACGCGGAGTTGGAAGCGACCAGAACGCTCGTGGCGCGCGGAATTCCGGTCGGGTCACTCTACGCAACCCGCGTCGTGGCGAACCATCGCAAGCCAGAACCCCGAGCAAAGAAGGCGCCCCCGCCGCCGGATCTGAAGACGTACAAGGTCCTCGTCGGCAAGTCCCCCGTGCGCGGGCCCAAGGATGCGCCCGTCACGATCGTCGCGTTCTTGGACTTCGAGTGCCGGTTTTGCAAGCGCGTGCAAAAAACCCTCGACGACTTGTTCGAACGCTACCCCAACCAACTGAGACTCGTCTTCAAACACAACGCGCTCGAGTTTCACCCGCGCGCGATGCCTGCCGCGATGCTCGCCATCGAAGCCCAGAAGCAAAAAGGCAACGCGGGGTTCTGGGCGGCGGCCGAGCTACTCTGGCAGTCGAGCCCGGATCTCGCGGACTCGAATCTGATCGAAATCGGCACGGCTCTGAAGCTGCGCAAGAACAGCGTCCACCGTGCGATTACCAAGCTCACCCACGAGAAGTTGGTGGAGGCCGACCGCGAGCTCGCCGGGGACCTCCGGGCCCGAGGCACCCCGCACTTCTTCATCAATGGCCGTCGTCTTTCGGGGGCACAGCCAATCGAAAACTTCAGCAAGCTCATCGACGAGCAGCTGGCCAAAGCCAACGCGCTGATGGAGTCCGGCATCCCCCGCTCGGGCGTCTACGCCGCGATCATGAAGGACGCCATTCCTGCCCCGTTGATGATTCGGCTCTCGCCGACACCGAAAGACGCGCCGTTCAGGGGGCCCAAGAACGCGCCCATCGTGATTCACGTGTTCGCCGACTTCGAGTGCCCGTTCTGCCGCAAAGCGCAACCCACGATGAAGACACTCCTCGAAGAATTTCCGAAGCAAGTGCGCATCGTCTACCGGCATCTCCCGCTTCCGTTTCACAAGCGCGCTCGCCCCGCGGCGGCGGCGGCGCTCGAGGCCATGGCTCAGAAGGGCAACGCAGGCTTCTGGGAGATGCACGACTTGCTGTACGGCGTGCCGGGAGAGGAGCTGACGCGGAAAAAGCTGATCGAGCTCGCGTCACGCATGAAGCTGGATGTGCAACGGTTCGCCGCCGCCCTCGACGATGGCCGGCACGCGGCCACGATTCAACGGGACGCGGACATCGCCAAGAAGGAAGGGATCACCGGAACTCCGGGTTTCGTCATCAACGGCCACTTCGTTTCTGGCGCGCAACCGATCGGGGCGTTCCGACGAATGGTCGAGCGCGCTCGACGAGATCTCCGAGCTGGAAAGCGGCGGCGATAGAGGCTGCCAAGCCCGGGCGCGCGCTGTAGACTGGGTCGATGCGACCTTTCCGCGTACTTGCCATCTGTGCCGTCGTCTCGGGCTGCGGTGGCAGCGGCAGCGCGGATGGGGGCGAAGGCGGGAGCGCGGGCAGTGGCACCGTGGCCGGGAGCTGCGAGCCGACTCCCGAGCGCTGCGAAGGGCAAGGCTCGGGGCGCCCGACGCGGCTCGGCGAGCACGCGGCGGCGTACGTGCCCGAGCGCCAAGAGCTCGTCGTGTTTGGAGGGCAGCGCGCCGTTCCGGAAATGTGCGGGCAGCCGCCGACGAACTACACGTCCGAAACGTGGATCTACGACGACGCTTGCAACAGCTGGAGCATCGTTCCCGGTCAGCCACAGTCGAGGTAGCTCTCGAGCTCGTGTTTGACGAAGTCAGGGAGTGCCGCCGTCGCGAACCCTTGCTCGACGGCGGCGTAGAAGGTCGCGAGGTTTTCGCGAACGATCCGGTGCAGGGTGCCGAGCTCTGGACGAC
>JAJDAH010000302.1 GCA_029261965.1 Polyangiaceae bacterium | reverse complement strand
AACTCCTCCACGCCGACCGGCAGCATGGCGATGCGGTATTCGTGCGGTTTGACTTCCTCAGGCACGCCAACAATCATCGAGCGATCTCCCGGACATGAACGTCTCGTCAGGCTCGTCGAGACGGACGCGGAGGCTATCACGCGGTCGTGACGGGTTGGCGGTCCGTGGGGTCGCGAGGTACCCTCCGGTCATGCGCTTCCTTTCGACCATTTCTTCTCTCGCGTTCCTGCTTTTTTCAATCACGAGTTGTAGCGACAGCACCAACAGTGCCGCCGACGGGTCGGCCGGCCAAACCGGCGGTGCTGGCTCGCCCGGCAGCGGAGGATCAGCCGGCGGCAGCGCGGGCGCCGCTGGGGCCGCGGGCAGCGGAGGAAGCGGTCCGGGGCCGATGCCCGATCCCCAGTTCATCCCGACCGCGACCGGCGCGTGTCCGGGCTTCGCGGACGGCGACTCGTGCACGGTCGAGGGCGACCATTTGCGTTGCACGTTCGCGCCGAACGGCATCGACCCGCGAGACGTGTTGATTTGGCTTGGGGACAGTTCTTTCGACGTCGAAGGACCACTGGTCTTTTTCTGGCATGGCAACGGACTCGATCCGGAAAGCGCGGCGCTGCCTCTCGCCGGCCTCGGACCGGAGATCATCCAAGCGGTCACCGATCTCGGCGGGGTGCTCGCGTCGCCGAGCGCCGATCGCAGCGGTGGTGGGTTCTTGAGCTGGGTCGGTGCCGATGGTCTCGGACCCGACGACGACTTTCTCGTGATGGACGAAGTGCTGGCCTGTGCGATCGACAAGGTCGGTATCGATCTTCGACGGATCCACTCGACGGGGATCAGCGCCGGCGGCATGCAGACCGTGCAAGCGACGCTCCGGCGGTCGGGCTACCTAGCGAGCACCGTCGCTTTCTCAGGAGCGTTGCTCGCCGATCCCGGCATGCAGGATCCCAACAACTTGCTTCCTGTCGCGTTGAATCACGGCGGATCGGGGGACACCGTCATCATCAACTTCAAGGACGGAATGCTGAGCTTCAACGATGTCCTCCGAGAGCGCGGTCACTTCACCTACATTTGTGACCACAGCGATGGAGATACCGGCGGTGGTGGCCACTTCGTCGCGATCCCGTCGGCAATGGCGGGATGGCAATTTCTGAAGGACCACCCCTATGGAACACGCCCCTCACCCTACGAGAGCGAGGGCCTTCCGGGCAGCTTCCCCTCGTTCTGCGAGATCCCTCAATAGGCCTGCGGAGCGATGTTCACAGCTCGAAGTCGCCGGTAGCTCGCCTCACCGAACCGGTTTCTGCCACGGCTTTCATGACGTTCTCGGCGATGCGCATCTTGTGAACCTCGTCGGCGCCGTCGGCGAGCCTCGCCCAGCGCGCCTCGACCAGCATCTGAGCGATAGGTGCGTCGCGTGAGTAGCCGAGGGCGCCGTGGACTTGGAGCGCCCGGTCGAGCACTCGCCACAACGTGTTGGCCACGTGAACTTTGGCCATGCCGACTTCGTTCTTGAACGGGAGGCCGTTTTCGATCCGGTATGCCGCGTGCAGCACCATCAACTTGGCGGTGTAAATTTCGATGGCGCTGTCGCTCATCATCCATTGGATCGCCTGTTTTTCGCTCAGGAGGGAACCATGGGCGAAACGCTGCGTCGCGCGCTCGACGAGCATCTCGAGGCCGACTTCGGTCTGTCCGATCCACCGCATGCAGTGGGCGAGGCGCGCCGGGCCGAGGCGGGCTTGGCCGAGACGGTGGCCACCGCCGCGCTCGCCGAGCAGGTTTTCTTTCGGGACGCGCACCGCCTCGAGACGAATTTCGCAGTGATTGTGGCTGCCGCTCATCGTCTCTATGTCGCGAACGATGTTCCAGCCGTCGGTCGGAGTGTCGACGATGAACGCGCTGTTGCGCGCCTGCGGTGGGTCAGCGTCGGCGTCGGTGCAAGCGACGACGATCGCGAAGTTGGCGCCCTTGGCGCCCGAAATGAACCACTTGTGGCCGTCGAGCACCCACGAGTCTCCGTCGAGCACCGCGCGGGTTTGGATGAGTGTCGGATCCGAGCCGGCTACCTCGGGCTCGGTCATCGCGAAGCACGACCGTCCGCGTCCCTCGGCTAGCGGCCGCAAGTATTTTTCTTTCTGCTCGTCCGTGCCGAAATGAAGCAGCGTGTGCATGTTGCCCTCGTCGGGCGCGTGGCAATTGAGCACGAACGGCCCGAGCTTGGTCCGTCCCGCCTCGGCGCTCACGGCGGCCATCGCTGTCGCGCCGAGGCCCAAGCCTCCCCAGATTTTCGGCAGATGCGGATTGAAGAGCTCGAGCTCTTGGGCGCGCTGGCGCAGCCGGAGGATGGTCGTGACGAGGTCGGCGCGCTGCTCGGGCTCGAAGCTCACGCGGTCGCCGGCGGGGTCGACTTCCTCGAGCATGAACTGGCGGACGCGATTTCGAATCTCGGCGACCGCGGGTGGCAGGGTGAAGTCGATGGCCATGCTCAGAGGGCTCCAGGGTTGTGGGCGCCGCTCGGCGGCGCTCCGGATTGGCCGGGCGGGTTGTTGAACGGCACGAATGTTCGCTGGTCGCGGACTTGTCGAAAGTGCTCGAGCGCCCATCGCACGGACGGGAACGCGATGTCGCCCCAAGGAATTTGCTCGAACGGCACGAGACGGACTTCCTCGCTTTCGGGTCCAGCACGCACGTTGCGATCGATGAGCGTCGCACGAAAAATGAGCTGGACTTGGCTGATGTGTGGCACGTCGTAGACGGCCAACAGTTGCTCGACCTCGATCTTCGCGCGAGCCTCTTCCCACGCTTCGCGCTTGGCGCCGTCCTCCGTGGTCTCATTGAGCTCGAGGAACCCGGCCGGCAGAGTCCAGTAGCCTCGGCGTGGCTCGATCGCCCGCCGACAGATTAGGATGTCGTCGCCGGACGAGCAGACCGATCCGACGATCACTCGTGGGTTGTCGTAGTGCACGAAGCGACACTCCGGGCAGACGAGACGCTCACGGTCGTCGCCAGGAGGCACTTCGAGCACGCGCGGGCCGTGCTTCGGCTCGCTCATCGATAGCGCTCGAAGAGCGCGGTTTGTCGGCTACGAAGCGGAACCTGGCGTCCCCGGACGATCAGATGTTCGACGCGAGTCGACAGCTCGAACGGATCGCCCGACCAGACGACGAGGTTGGCCTCGCGGCCCGGAGAGACGGAGCCGTAGCGCTCGGTGAGTCCGAAAATTTGCGCCGGCGCCCTCGTGACCCCGGCGAGGGCGACATCCCGGCTGAGACCGGCGCGAACCGCGTTTCCGGCGACCTGCGCGAGCTTGCGCGCGTTGTGTGTTTCGCCGACCGAAAGCGCGACGGCAACACCCGCTTTGGCGAGCAGAGCAGCGTTGTCCTCGCGCGCGTAGCGAGCGTCGAACGTCAGAGGACCGTGATCGAGCGGCAGAGCGATGACTGGCGTTTTCGCCCGCGCTATCGCGGTGGCCACCCGCCACCCTTCGGCGGCGGACGCGAGGACCGGGCGAATTCCGTATTCCTTCGTGAGCTCGAGCACCCTGAGGATGGCGCTCGCCCGGTTGACGTGAAAGACGACGGGGATCTTGCCATCGAGTGCGGAGGCGACGGCTTCGAGATCGATCCGACTCGCTCTGAGCTTGCGCATTTGGCGCCGGTCGTAGCCTGCGGGGTTCCTCTTGAATGCCTGGGCATCGGCGAACAGCTCTCGCAGCCGAAGTATCACCGTGCCGGTCGAAGCAAGCTCGCCCTCCGCGTGCTCGAACTGTACGTGGAGCGCGAGATCGCCGACTGCGACGTCGTCCGCGCGCCCCTGCAAATCAGCCCACGCGCTCTTTCCGCTCACCAGGCCGCCGGAGGGGACGACGCCGACCGACGTGACGCCACCGAGTCGGGTAACGGGGATGACGGTCGACGCCGGGTCGTAGCCGTCGGCGGAACGAAACCCGGCTCGAATAGGGTCGTTTCTCCGCGCGTCGGAGGTGCTGCGCGACGACTCTTCCAAGCTGATCTCGACCAGGCCCGTTTGTGTCAACAGATCGACGAATCCCGCCGTGACGGTCTTGCCGCCGACGTCGATGTCGCCGGAAGCCTTTCCGGCGCGGACCGTGACGATCTTTCCTTGGTCGATCTCGATGATCACCCCGTCGACGGGTTTTTTCCCGCTTTCCACCAAGCGAGCGCCGGTTAGCGCCAGCTTGGGCGGCGGCGGCTCGTCGGTCGGCAGCGGCCCCGGCTTGGCGAGCGCGTGCGAACTCCTGAAGAGCGCGGCGCCGAGGCCCATCGAGCTGCCCAACGCCAGGACATTGCGACGAGAGATCTTCATGGCGCCGCCTCGAAATCGCTCCAGGGTTTTCTCGACTCACCGTGATGACGTTCGAGGCCGTCGACGTACACACGCTCGGCCGAGGTGTACACGCTCATCGGATCGCCGCTCCAGATGACCACGTCGGCATCCTTTCCGACCTCGATGGTGCCGACGCGGTCCTCGATGCCCAGCGCCCACGCGGGGTTTTTGGTCACCCATCGGATCCAGGTGCCCGGTTTCAGAGCGACTCCCGAGTTCTGGCCGAAATAGAACGCCTTGGCGGCCTCTTGGTTGAGTCGGCGAATGCCTTCCTTCGAGTCGGAATGAATGACTGGCATTCCGCCGGCGGCTTCGACGAGCGCGGCGTTCTCGCGGATCCCGTCGTACGCTTCGAGCTTGAACCCCCACCAGTCGGCCCAAGTGCTGACGGCGATCTTGCGTCGCGCCAACTCGGCCCGAACCTTGTAGGCCTCGAGCGCATGGTGGAACGACCGGATGCGAAAGCCCATTTCGTCGGCCAAGGCCATCATGTTCACCATGTCGTCCGACCGGTAGCAGTGCACGTGAACGAGCACCTTGCCCTCGATCGCCGCCGCGAGCGTCTCTGTTGCGAGGTTTCTCGCCGGCGGTGGCTTTCCGGGTTCGAGCGTGGGCGCGTCGAGAGGCTCCTTTTCCCAGCTTTTCTGCCACTTCTTGCACTTCGTGTCGGCTGTCGGCGCGTTCGTTTCAGCGCACCAGGTTTCGCGCTCGGTCCGCTGTTGGCTCTTCGCTGCGTGATCGGCTCGCGCTTCGGCGAACGCGTTGACGCGGTCGGCTTCACCCGTGCGCCATTCGTCCCAGTCGCGGATTAAGCGTCGGGCTTTCAAGAACGCTGCACGTTGTCCGGCGAGGTTTCCCATCCTGGTGGACGGCGCGCGCTTTTGCCGACCGTACACTCGCTTGGGGTTTTCGCCGCAGGCCATCTTGAGCCCGTCGAGCGCCCCAGAAAAATGCATTGCTCGCGATGAAGTGGCCTTGCGCAACTTCAACGTTACCCCGCGGCCCCCGATCAAGTTCGCCGAGCCTGGGAGCGCTTGGATGGTCGTCGTCCCGCCGGCGAGCGCGCGAGGAATACCGGGGTCGTTCGGCCAGAACGCATCGATGGCGCGCACCTCGGCGGTGTTTGGTGCCGTGATCTCGTTGCCGTCGGAGTGTGCCGCTGCGCGCGGCATCGGGTAGACACCCAAGTGCGAGTGGGTGTCTATCAGGCCCGGGGTCACGACCTTGCCTTTGGCGTCGACCAGTTCGGCGCCGGTCGGGTCGCCGTCTCCGTCTCCGACGGCTACGATTTTTCCGCCCTCCATGAGGACGTGGCCATTCGAGATTTCCCGCCCATCACCGATGAGCACGCGCGCGCCCCGGATGAGAATCTTAGGAGCATCGATCTTGGGCTCCCATCCGGTGGATGTCGCTTCCCGGCGCCAGGGTGCGTCTGGGGGGTCGACTTTCGCCATCTTGGCTGGCGAGACCGGTGGCGGGGTCTTCGAGGCGTTCGCGCACGCGCTCGTGACGACGAGCGCGACGACCGCGAGCCAGCGACCCGACATGCGGCTCGTATATCACGGGCGTACGGCGGCGCCGCGCGCGGCCGACGGCTGTTCGGCTCACCGCGTGTTATCCTCGGCCATCCTAGGGAGGCCTCATGCTTCAGCGCTCTTACGGACTCTTGGTTTCGCTGTCTGCCATCGCCGCGGCGTGCGGTAGCGCGAAGAAAGACGACATTTTTGTCGTCCCCGAAGCCGGCGCCACCGGAGGGGCGGCAGGGATGGGCGGCGCGGCGGGCCAAGCCGGAGCCGCAGGTTCGGGGGGCATGACCGTGAGCGATGGAGGCGTGCCCACCGCTGGCGGCGTGGGCGACTCGTGCACCGACGAGCTGCCGTGCCGACGCGGGTTGGCTTGCACGGCGGGTACCTGCGAGCCGGGCGGAACGCTTGCGCCTGGCGAGTCTTGCGTCATCGGTGGTGAATGCCTCGACGGTCAGTGCCTCGGCGGAACCTGTGCCCCCGAAGGCACCGGCATGGTGAGCGACGCTTGCACGAGCGACGCCGACTGCGAGCAGGGCCTTCGGTGCATCGTCAACGGGTTTTCTACTCGATGCGGCCAGGAAGGCACGACGGACATGGGCGGCGCTTGTTCCGGAAGTGCCGAGTGCTTCGGCGGCCTCGCCTGCATCAGTGACGTGTGCGCGGCGGTGCCGCCGGGCGGGCCCACCTTCGGTCTGCCATCCTTCGGCGGCGTGCAATGCGATCCGGCGACGGCAACCGTGCGCGCGTACTTCGAAGTGCCGGGGGCGAGCAATCCCGCGGGCGACGAAGGGGACTTTTTCCGACTGCCATTCCCCAACGACGTTCGTATCAACGGCGGGACCATCGATCTCGACGGTTTCCCGACCCCGGGCCCCGGATTCATCGGATTCGACCCGGTCGCGGTGTACCGAGATGCCATCGTCGCGAGCGGGAGCGCATGGGGAGCGTACCCCACGGTCACCTTTCGGTTTTCCGCACCAATCGACTTCGAGTCTTTCCGTGACGACATGATGGGTGCGAGTCCCGTGCAGTGGGTCGACATCACGCCGGGAGCACCGGAGCTAGGGCAAAGCGCCGGGCTCAAGTGGTTTTCGTCCTCGGGTGGAACGAATTACCTCTGTCCCAACTACTTTTCGGTTCGTCGCCCGAACGGGCGGCCGCTCGTTCCCGGTCACAAGTACGCGGTCTTTTTGACGACGGACGGGACTGCCGCCGACGGGTCCAGCATCGAACGCGCAGAGCACTTGGTCGCCATGCTCGACCCCACGGCACCCGCCGACGCGGTGCTCTCCGCCGCGCACGGAAAGTTCGAGGACTTTCGCGACTACCTTGCGGCGCAGTCAATCCCGGCGAGCACCATCCTCAACGCGAGCGTGATCACGGTCGCCGACGTTCGTGAGCCCATGCGCGATCTCGCCACCGCGGTGAACGCCGCGCCCGTGCCGTCGACTTCCGGTTGGGTGAAGTGCGATGGCGTCGTCGCGTCGCCGTGCCCCGACGCCGTCGGTAATCGGGCGTGCAGCGACGGCACGGACCCCGCACACGACGAGTACCACGCGCTCGTGGATCTGCCGATCTTCCAACGGGGCACAGCCCCTTACGAAACGAGCGGGGGCAATATCGACGTCTCGACTGGACCGCTCAGGACCGAGACCGTGTGCCTTTCGCTCACGATTCCGAAGGGAGTGAGCATGCCGGGCACCGGTTGGCCGTTGGTGCTCTACGCGCATGGCACTGGAGGAACCTTCCGCAGCCACGTACGACCCGAAGTGTCGGGGGCGTTGTCGAGTGTGACGACGAGCGCAGGCACGGCGAATTTCGCAGTTCTCGGCTTCGATCAGGTTCAGCATGGTCCCCGGCGTGGAGCGTCGACGGCTCCCCCCGAGGACTTGTTCTTCAACATCAAAAATCCCGAGGCCGCCCGAGGCAACCCACTACAGGGTGCCGCCGACCAAGTCGCGCTCGGCCGCCTCGTGTCTCAGCTGAACCTCACCGCCGCCGAAACCGGCGGGGACGCCATCAACATCGATCCCGCGGCGGTCGTGTTTTGGGGGCACTCTCAGGGTGCGATTCACGGCAGCCTCGCGCTTCCGTACACGGATGCGTTCTCCGCTGGCGTGCTTTCCGGGAACGGGGCCAGTCTCATGCACTCGATCCTCGAGAAGA
>JAJDAH010000301.1 GCA_029261965.1 Polyangiaceae bacterium | reverse complement strand
ACAGATGTAATTTGAGGATCCGGCAGTTCATAATGCAGTATTATACAGACCGGCCGGAATATCCATGGCAGCATGTTTTGCATCAGCCGGTAGCAGGGATTGCCGCGCGCGTGCTTGTATGGATCGTAATGCTCGTGCTCGTTTTCACGCCGTTGCACGACCACGGTTTGGTCCGCGGCGCGGTCTTCTTGTACGTGTTCGGCCTTCTCGCTGCGGGCTTGGCGGCCATGGCCGTTCGCGGACAACGCAGTCGATCTCGAGCTTTGCAACGGCGCGTGCGCTTCTTGGTACTGACGGGCGCGCTCGCGGTCACCTTCAGCTTGGCGGACTTCCTGTGGTTCATCGGCGCGCCGCTGCCACCGGTCGGCGCGGTGCTTGCCATCGTGTTCTTGTTCTTGCTGGCCGAGTCGATGACGCGAGAGAGGCTGATAGACCTCTACGAAATGCTCGGCCAGCTCGTGGTTTCCACGGCGCTGGCGTTCTCCCTTGCGGGGATCTTCTATCTCTTCGTCGTGCTCATCGGCGGTTTCAACACGATGTACTTGAATGCGGTGCTCGCTGCGATCGTGATCCTCGTGTTGTTCGAGCCGCTCCGTCAGAAGGTGGAGCAGTACTTTCTCGGCGTTTTTTTCCGGGAACGTGTCGATCTCGAGAACGCCGTGGCGGATGCACGCCGGTCCCTCGCTCACGTTCTGCAGGCGGACGAGATGATGCAAGTCGTGATGAGCGCATTGGAGGCATCCCATCGAGCCACCGGTGCGGCGCTGTACCTGCGTGAGCCGCTCCGGTCGGACTTCACGCTGGGCTCGTCGTTTGGTCCCACGCCACCCCAGCGCATCGACGGTGCGACCTGTCGTCCCCTCCTCGAGCGGATGGAGGAGGGGGCCTCGGTCGTTCTCGAGGACGTAGCGGAGCGTGTCGCTGGGCATCGCCGGAGCGGACAAACGATCGACGTGACCTCCGACGAACAGTTGCTCGCAGCGGTGGAGCTGCTCGGGCCCTTTCATCGTGGAGTGTGCGTCGGCATTCGCAGCGAAGATCACGATTTGCTCGGTATCCTCGTCGTCGTCGACGACCGTGTGACGGACGCCTTCAGCGCGGACGAGATTGCGCTGCTCGAGTCACTGGCGGTGCAGATCGCGGTAGTCACGGAAAACTCACGCGAGTACCTGCGATTGCAGGAGCGCGACCGCTTGACGACCCTAGGTCAGATGGCTGCGGGGTTGGCTCACGAGGTCAAGAACCCACTCGGTGCGATCAAGGGTGCTGCGCAGCTGCTCAACGAGCCGGTTGCCGACAACAAGGTGGACCACGAGTTCGTGCAAATCATTCTCGAGGAGGTCGATCGGCTCGATCGGGTCGTGGGATCCGTTTTGAACTACGCACGTCCGTCCAAGGGAAACCCGGGCATGATCGACCTGAACAAGGTCGTCACCCGTACGCTCAAGGTTCTCGCCACGAGCTTTGCCGATCCCGAGGTCACGCTGCACACCGAGCTGTCCGACAGTTTGCCGCTCGTCCGAGCGGACGACGAGCAGCTACGGCAGGTCCTGATGAACCTCGTGCACAACGCCGTTCAAGCTGGTGCACACAACGTGACGCTGACGACCTCTGCGCGCCGCCCGAGGTCGTCGCCGTGGGCGACGAGCGCCGAAGCGCACCAGTGGGTGGAGCTGTCGATCGAGGACGACGGATCGGGCATCGCTCCGGACGTGCTGAAGAACCTGTTCGTCCCGTTTTTCACCACCAAGGACAAGGGAACCGGCCTCGGTTTGGCGATCAGTCAGCGCATCGCCCAAGGGGCGGGCGGACGTATTGAAGTGTCTTCGCACGAGGGCCGGGGTTCCACCTTCACCGTGGTGCTGCCGGCGACTTCCGAGCCGGTGCCCTCTCCCCGGCCCGCGAATGTGGCTCGCCGGGCGCCAGAGGGCGCCGAGACGCCGGTCGAGGAGCCGATGCCCGCCGCTCGGCCGGAGGCGAAACCGGCTTGAAAGCCCCAGGAGGGCCCCGAAGACCGTGCAATTTTACAGACGGCTTCAAAGCCTGACTTGACCGTATCTCCAGCAACAACCTATTTTTTTCCGTCCTGACTACCCTCCACATCCGAGAATGTGGTGGGGTATCTCCACCCGACGATCATGGCCGACCAAGCAGAGGCGAACCAAGCCGCGGCGCAGGCGCTGCGCGTGTCCGGCGGCCGGCTGGCGCTCCGGTTCATTTCGGGGAAGTACCAGGGTGGCGAGTTTCCTCTCGACAGTGACAAGGAGATCATCATCGGCCGATCGAGTGGTCTCGACATGGTGCTCGTCGAAGAGATGGTGAGTCGTCGCCACGCCAAGATCACGGTCAAGGACGAGAACCTCGGCATCGAGGACATGGGGTCGACGAACGGAACGTTCGTCAACGGGGAGAAGGTCAAGAAAGCGAGCCTGCGCGAAGGCGATCGTGTGCTGATCGGCACGAGCATCCTCAAGGTCGTGTCGACCGCGAACATCACGACTCAATCGCAGGCCCAGCAGAGTCTCGAGTCACTCGCGGCGAAACAGGCGACGGTCACCAAAGGGGGCGGCCCGGCAGCCGGACCCGCGCGCATGAGCGGGACCGTGGACGAGATCCCGCTACCCGACCTCTTGCAGCTCTTCGCGACGTCGAAGAAAAATGGCGTGTTGGTAGTCCGTACGGACACGGACACCGGTCGGATCTACCTCAAAGAGGGTACGGTCCACTATTGCGAGATCGACGCGAACAAGGGCCTACCGCCGCTCAAAGCCATCTACCGCATGCTCGGGTGGCTGAGCGGCGTGTTCCAACTCGACCCACCGGTCGATACAGACTTTGCCGAGCCTCTCGATTCGACGGTTCAGGCCATCCTCATGGAGGGTTTCCGTCAGCAAGACGAGCTGGGCAATTTGAAGGCCCGCCTGCCCGCCGGCAGCTCGACTCTGCCGATCAAGCAACCGATGGACGGCAAGCTGAGTGACTTGTCGCCGACGCAACTCGACGTGTTTCAGGTCACCCTCGAGACGGCGACGCTCGACGAGGCGTTCGACGCGAGCCTGCTGACGGACCTCGAAACCGGCGAAGCGATTCTTCACCTGGTGAAGAAGGGATATCTGCTCAAGGAGTAGCCGGCTCGCGCCGAAGCTCTCTCGAAAGCGCCGCGAAAGCGCCGGCGTAGACGATCGCGGCGACAAAAAGCACGGCGTTGAACCCCGCGTTCATCGAAATGACGACCGTGAGGATCGAGCCAACCACGCTGAAACATCCGTTGACCGCCCAGGCCCAGGGCAGCAGCCGCGGGTTCTTGTCGGCGAGCACGCGCAACCCGAAAGCGAACGGAACGCCGAGCAGCAGCCCTGCGGGTGCCAGAAGGACTACCGTGATCAACACCCTCGCCGGTAGCGCAAGCGCGATGAAGCTGTCGACGATGAACGGCGTCAGCGTGGCGAACGACGCGACGTACGCAATCAGCGCCACGGGGATCTTCCACAACCCTCGGCCGTCGGTTGGAAGGCGGCCGGCAAAGAAGAGGCTTCCGAGGCCGGTGAAAACGAGCAGCGAAAACAACGTGACGGTGAGCGAGTAAACGGGCTGCCCGAGAAAGAGCGTCAGCTTTTGCATTGCGGCGATCTCGACGAAGATGAATCCGAGTCCGAGACCGGCAAAGTAGGTCAGGTACGAGAGCGAGCCGCGTCGAGGCAATCCCCCACGCCGGACCAAGGGCAGCACGATGAGCACCGCGCTGAGCACCAGGCTGATGATGAACTGCGTGAGAATGAAAAAAGGATTGCCCTGAGAAAGTGAAGGGAGGTCGCCGGCGGAGTCGCTCGTCGCGAAGGGATCGTTCCATTTGGTGTAGTTGAAAAAATACGGCCGGTCATCGGTGGTCGGGCTGATGTCTCGGGGGAAATTGGCGATGGCCTCGGCTTTGTCCCCCGTGTGCAAGAACGTCCAGATCGGGTCGTCGTTCGTGAACATGGGAACGTAGACGACCCGCAGGCCCGCCTCGGCGGCGAAGCTCAAGAACGCTCGTTGCTCTTCGATCGTGAAGATCCCCTTCTTGAAGAGTAGGGCCATCACCTTGTCCTCGGAGGCCAGCGCCATGAAAGATTGCTGTAGCCCCGTACGTCCGAGTGACTCGAGTGCGGCGTGCATGTTCGACAACATCCTCAGCGCTTCCATCGTTTCGCTAAAACGCGTGACTTGAAGAATGCCGCCGTCCTCCAAGCGCTCGTACATCAGGGTGAGCGCTTCTTTGGTGTAGAGGTAGTTCTCCGCGAGCACGTAAGCGCCGGATGCCAGCGCGGTCCAAGTGTCCACGCCGGACATTTGGATGACATCGTACCGTTCGGTCTCGCGCATAAGCGCGCTCCGACCCTCGTCCACCACGATCTCGACGTTCGGATCCTCGACGAAACCGCGGGAGTATTGCCGCATGACTCGTTGGTGGATGTCGACGATTGGCCAGTTCAACTCCACGGCCTTCACCCGAGCGGCTCCGGCGTGTTTGGCCGCCCAGACGTCGTTGCCGCCCCCGAGGCCGATGATGAACACCCGTGGATTCTTCTTGAGGTTCACCGCTGCGGAATACGTAGAGCGCCGAATCAGGCCGAGTCCTTCGGGATGATCGGAGAAGTTGATCACGACCGTCCCTGCGGTCGCGTCCTGTGAAATTCCCTTGAACTCGGGATGCGGCGGGAGCCCCTCGGTCTTGTGCCCACGCCCGAACATCCCATTCTCGGTGCCTGCCGGGGGTGAGGTGAGGTCGATGCGACTGTTCGCGGTCCAGACGCTGTAGGGAACGAAGTCGTCGGTCACCTCGGCTTCGATGGCGCGAGCTACGTCGATGAATCCCTTCGCCGGTACCGGAAACCGCTGATCGAACGACGGCGCTTGCCAGAGGAGGATGGCGCCCACCACGGCGCCGATGCCGAGTGCCATGCCTCTGAAGCGCTGGTATGCGACCGCTACTAGCGCTGCAGTCGCGAGCAGCAGAGTGACGATGAAAACGCCGCCGGCGCCGACGAGGGGCAGAAGCGCCGGGCAGGCGATGCACCCGATCCCGGCTCCCACCAAATCCGTCGCGTAGAGCCGGTTGACGCGGGCGGGATTGAACGACAGGAGCATCCCGATGACCGCGCCGCCGAAGAAAAACGGCACGGCTCCGGCGAGATTGAAAATCACGAAGCGCTGAAGGTGCGCGCTCTTGCCGAGGTCGAGCCCGACGGGGATCTGGTAGGTCAACAAGAACGCATAGGTCACGACGAGGCAGAGCGCGTAGCCGATGATGAACCAGGCGAGCGTCCGGCGTTCGTCGAGCTTCCATCTTTCCTGATAGATCGACAACAGCGTCCCGCTCGCTCCCATGCCGAGCAGGCAGTTGCTGATCACCAAGAACGTGAAGTGGTGATAGAGCCTCAGCGCGCAGACGCGGGTGAGCAGAATTTCGTGGATGAGCGTCGAGCAGGCGACGAGGCCAATGACGACGAACTTGTACCGATGACTCGAGGTATCCGACATCGTTTTCAGGTACAGACGTGACTCAGCCGCGGGTTCGCATATCCACGGCGCGGGCGTGACCTTCGAGCCCCTCCGCGCGAGCAAAAGCGGTGATGTCGTCGGCCTGCGACGCCAAGGCGTCCGGCCCGTAGCTGATGATCGAAGTTCGGGCGAGGAAATCGTAGACGCCAAGGGGCGCGTCGAACCTTGCCGAGCCACCCGTCGGGAGCACGTGCGACGGCCCGGCCATGTAGTCGCCCACGGCCTCCGGCGTGTCGGGGCCTACGAAGATCGCACCGGCATGGGAAATGCGATCGGCGAGGGCGCGAGGGTCGCGGGTGTGCACGGCGACGTGCTCCGCGGCGATCCGATTCGCGACGTCGAGTAAGCCATCTTGGTGCTCGACCAACAGTGCGACGCCGTGGTCTCGAATCGCCGTGCCGGCGATGTCCGACCGTGGGAGGTCGGCGAGCTGACGAGTCACTTCGACTTGCACCGCATCGATGGTCGATGAGGATGTGCAGGCGAGAAGCGGGTAGGCCGCTTCGTCGTGCTCGGCCTGCGAGAGCAGATCGGCGGCCAACAGGCGCGGGTCGGCGCCGTCATCGGCCAGTACGAGAATTTCCGTCGGACCGGCGATGCTGTCGATGGCGACGCGTCCGAAAACCAGCCGTTTGGCCGCGGCGACGTAAATGTTGCCCGGGCCGACGATCTTGTCGACGCCTGGCACACTCTGGGTTCCGTAGGCGAGCGCCGCGATCGCGTGAGCACCTCCGGCATCGAGGATGGCTGTCACCCCTGCGAGGTGGCACGCCGCGCGGACTTCCGGTCCTGGCGCGGGCGTGGCCACGATAATTTCCGGGACACCGGCCACTTGGGCCGGTATCGCGCTCATCAAAACGCTCGACGGGTATCGAGCTTTTCCACCCGGCGCGTAGACGCCGACCCTCTCGATTGCCGCGACTCGGCTCGCGAGCACGACGCCGTCCTTCTCGTACTCGAATCCCGTCAGATGCTCTTTCTGTCGTTGGTGGTATTCGCGGATCCGCGAAGCGGCGACGGTCATCGCACGGCTGACCCTCGGATCCAGATCGCCGAGCGCTGCGGCCCCGTCGAAGTCCCGTACCAGGAGATCGCCGACATCTCGCGCTTCGAATTGCCGAACAAATCGACGAATCGCCCCGTCTCCGTCCCTTCGCACCGCCTGGACGATGTCGCGTACCGCGGCCTCGACACGAACGAGATCGGTCTCTCCGCGCCGACCGAGCGCATCGAGAGTTTCGGAAAACTGACTCGTGCCTTCGGTGACGACGCTCAGGGGGAGCGCGTCGCGACCGCTGCTCACGTCCAGTGGCCTGCTTTGAGTGCGGCGGGGTCGTATTCGCGGATTTTCGGCGCTAGCGCCTCGCGGAACACGTGCTCGTCGTCCATGTCGAAATCGTCGCCGTCGCTGAAGCCCTGCGCGACTTCCATGCTGACGGCGAGAATACGGACGAAAAGAGCAAAGCTCGACGCACACAGCCGGGGCTGCCAGCTGTCGGTGCCGCTCATGGCCGTGTAGACCGGGCAGTCGCCTTCGGCGTCGGGTTTGGAGGTGTCCAAGAAGTACGGGTCGCCGAGCAAGCCGCTCACTCCGATGATGACCCAGGACGGGCGCCATCCGCCTGCCGGGCTCTCGTTCGGCGAGCCGTCTTCCCCGAGGGAGAAGCCGATCTGCTCTTGAACCAGCTCGCCCGACGGCAAGAGCCGAACGCGCTCGCTCGGCGATGAGGTCTCCACGTTCACCGGATCCGCTTCGAGCAGAAAATCGCGGAACCTTCGCGGAAGACGCAGTTGCTCCTTCAACGATTGCACGAGCCGATCGTCCGCCTTGGCGAACTCTGGCCGCAGTCCTCGCTTGGAGAATATTTCCTGGAGCGCCGATAGAGACTCGGCGAGATCGCTGTCCACTTTCGCGACCCTCTCAACGCGGCCCGTTAAGCACGTTTCGTCGTTATCCTTCGATGAGGCGAGCAGACGGTCTTAGCTGGGTTGCTTGAAGCCTGAAATTTCCAACGTTTCCGATTCGCGGCGGCGGACCATCGGTCCACCTTCAGCGGCCCATTGTAGGCGCCGGCCGGGGGCTGCCAAGGGCGAATTGGCGAATCCTCCGGGGGAGCCGGGATCTTCGGCGAATGCGCCCGATCGGGGCCGTGTTTCGGGGCGCTGCCGGCCAGCGGGGGACCGGTTAGCCTCGCTTCTGTATGACCGACCAGGCCTATTCGACCTCCCGCTACCGGCCCCCGGAAATCGAGCACAGGTACGGAGCCCAGGTTCATTTGCTCGACGATCCGCTCGCTTGGACCCTGCTCAGCCGTGCGTGTGCCCCCGACGTCGAGCAGCCGGAGGTCGGCAGGCTGGTGCAAACGCTCTACTCGTTTCTGGTTCGCGCCGTGGTCGCCACGGAGCTCCCGCGAGAACGAGGTACCGCGAAGACGCGCATGGTGACTCAACACCCGGCTGAGGGAGTTTATCGTGGGGTCGTGCTCGTCCGGTCGAGCAAGGTCGTTTCCGTGGGTATCGCGCGGGCAGGCACGACGCCGTCTCAGCTGACTTACGATTTCTTGAACACCGTGCTCGAGCCGAAGGGTGTGCGACAGGACCACTTGTTCATGAGTCGAACGACGGATGCAGAGGGGAAAGTGACCGGCGTCGATTGGCACGACGCAAAAATTGGCCGTGACGTCGAGGGCCGGTACGTGCTCTTTCCCGATCCGATGGGAGCCACCGGCGCTTCGATGGTCGGTGCGATTCGACACTACGAGCACGACCTCGACGGCAAGCCCAAGAAATGCATTGCGATGAACCTCATCGTCACGCCGGAGTACATTCGTCGCGTGACCAGCGAGCATCCGGATGCGGCTATCTACGCGCTCCGTCTAGACCGAGGTCTCTCGACCCCGGAAGTGCTCGGCTCGGTTCCGGGTGAGCGTTGGGACGAGGAGCGAGGGCTGGACGACAAGCACTACATCGTTCCTGGTGCCGGAGGAGTGGGAGAGGTTTTGAACAACGCGTGGATTTGAGCGGCACGAGTTGCTACTACGCCCGCACCATGCTTCGACGACTCAGCCCGATCGCCTTGGGCCTGGCATGCGCTCTCGCCGGGTGCGTGGTGACGACCTACGAAGGGCAGGGCAAACCGCCGGACGCGCCCGCCCCGTCGATTCCAGTTTCGACGGGGCGAGCGCCGACCAGCGGTGTCTCCACGCCGATGCCGCGGGCAGATGGCCCAAAGGCCATCGCGGCGAGCCACGTGCTCGTGCAATGGCGGGGCTCGATGCGCGCGCCACCGGACATCATTCGCAGCAAAGAGGAAGCGCGCCAGCGCGCTGAAGACGTGCTCGCGAAGGCGCGAGCCGGTGAGGATTTCGCCAAGCTCGCCGCCGAGTTCTCCGACGAGCCACGCGCTGCCGAACGCGGAGGGTCGCTTGGAACCTTCGAGCGTGACTCGATGGTGAAGCCGTTTGCTGATGCGGCCTTCGAGCTCGACGTCGGCGAGGTATCCAACCTCGTCGAGACCGTGTTCGGTTTTCACGTCATCAAGCGGACCCAATGAGAACGGGCCCGGGACCGATGCTCACCAGCTCCGCGCGCGACGGTTCTTGCCGCCGCGATGTTTGTTGCTGAGCTCGACGTAGTCGAGCCGCTTGGCGGGTCGCGGTACGTGTTTCGGCGGCTCACGCACGTAGCCTCGGATCGCATCGCACATCTCGGCGAGATCCTTCCGCGCGGGCAGGTCGTCATCTGCGGCCAAGGCCGTTTCGAGCGGGATGAGAATCTCGCCCGCTACGTGGCTGCGTCGCATCAGGTCGAGGTAGCTTCGCGCGAGGGCGTCGGCGTCGAACCGGTGTCTCAGGACGAATTCGGCGGCGATGCGAAGCACGCCGGATGCGTCGATCTGACCGTCCTCCGCCAAGACGAAGCCGGCCTGGAGGTAGTTGTAAAACGGCACTACCCGCGGGCCGTATTGGTCGAACTCGCTTGGGCTGCTCTGGCGGTCGAGATGGATGAAGATTCGTCGGACGACGGGACCGTGCTCGAGCTCACTGGCGCTCTTCAGGCACGACTCCACGTCGTCTGAGTACACCCGGCCCTTGCTGAGAATGCGGGAGAGGAGCTTCTCGCTGACTTCCCCTTCGCAGATGTCCGCGTAAAGTGAATAGACAAAGACGTCTGCCTCGGCGTCGTCCCCGGCAAGCGACTCGTGCACGATGCCCGTCCCGTTCGACAGTTGTTGGTCGCGGACTCGAGCTCGAAGAAGTGCCGGCAACTTGTAGCCGAGTTGGTCGCGCAGGGCGCGAAAGCGCAGCCGCATCATGTTGCTCAGGTTCGGCTTGAGCGTCAGCTCGTCCCAACGCACGCGATCGAGTCTCAGCTTCGCCTCGAGCCGTCGCCGCATCTGTCGAGGGCTGCCGGACAGGATGTGGATGCGCGCACCCGTCGCTCCGAGCTCCCGGAGCAATACTGCGGCTCCGGGAACAGCACGCTTCTCCTCGGGTTTCTCTAGAGCCGTGCGGACCAGGTCGCCGAAGGTGTCGAACTCCGTGCGCAGGTACGTCTTGTCCAGATCCCAGCGGGCGACGAACGCAGACTTCCGCCGGTCGTCGTTCAGCGCATCAGACATCGCGACGTCAAGACGCCCAGGCTTCTCTCGTGTCCTGCAGCGTCGACTGGAGCTCGTGCGCACCCGAGCGCAGCGCCACCTCGATGGCCTCGTCGATATACGCTACGGCTTCGTCCGGGCGACTTCGGCCGTGAGCCACGTGTGCCAAGGACTCGAGAACGCGCGCACGATCGGTGCCGCTCGGTCCGGCGATGTCGAGTGCTTCGCGCAACACTCCTTCGGCATCGGAAAAATTACCGGCGCGGCTCAGCGCATCCCCGAGCTTTCGGCTGAATATCAGGACGGCGCGCAGGGGATCGTCGAGCTCGCCGCGAGAGATCTCCTGGCGCGCGAGCTCGAGGCCTCGCCGCAAGGCGAGAATCGACGCTGGCAAGTCGCCGCGGGCGACACCCCGGTCCGACACCTGCTCGAGCAACAGAAGAGCTTCGAAGGCGTCCTGAGAGTAGAACGAATGCAGCGCTCGGGCTTCGATCGGCGCAGCCTCCCGTTCGTAGACGCGGACGACCTTCGTATGCAGCTCGCGGCGCACGGCCGCGGGGATCGCCGCGAGCACGATTTCTCGAAGCAGGGGGTGAGCGCAGCCGACGTCTCCGTTCGCCCGCTCGATCATTCCAGCCTGTTCGAGCGCCTCGAATGTGGCCTCGACGTCGACGGAGTCCGGCACGAGGTCGTGGATCGCTTCGGTTTTTGCGCGGTCGCCTAGCACGGCGGTGGCCTGGAGAACCCGTCGACCGTCCGAATCGAGGCCGTCGATCCGTTCCACGATCAGGTCGCCGAGGCGGGCAGGCGGATCGGTCCCACCTTCCATCGTGAAGCGCACGGCGTGCTCGACGTAGAGCGGGAGCACGCCCCGAGCGCCGCTGTCCGTCGCGGCGTACAGCCGTTCGCCAGGGCGACCAGCCTTGAGCAACCGCGATATGGTGGGTGGCGGGAGACCGCTCAAGACTCTGGCTGCGTGATCCGAGCTCCACCCGGCTTCGAAGCCGGGAGCGTGCGCCGCGACGACGAACGCTCCGCACCCCGGGCCGGGCTCGCCGACCGCGTCGGCAAACGCGGCGCGGCTGGCGCCGTCGACCCGGTGCAACTCGTCGATCGCGAGGATGACTCTCGCGTTCGGCGTGCGTTCTTCGGCGCGCCGGAGCGCCCACCGCAGTGCCTCGGCGACCGCGAATCTGCGCTCCTCCGGCGTCCGTTTGTCGTCTTTCGCCGCGGAGCCGCGGAAAATGTCCATGAGCGCTTGGCGCGCTTCGGGGTTGGCGCTGTCCCAATGGTGGTGGGCCTTTTCCCCGGTGCCCAGATCGGCGAGTTGCGCGATGGCGTCACGCACGGCGTAGTACGCGACTTCCGCGTAGTAGGGATCCGGCCCTACCTGGACGACGAGATCCCCGTCGATCTTCGAAAGACCCAGGAATTCGTCCAGCAATCGAGTCTTTCCGGCTCCGGGCTCCCCGACGATGCGCGCACCGACGAGCCTGCCTTCACCCGCCTTGATGCGGCGATCTTCGAGCCAGGCCACGTCGTCGTCTCTTCCGAGAAAGGGTAGTGGCAACTGTGGTGTGGCCGCCGCGGTCGGAATGATGCTGCGAAGCGGGAGTTTTCCGCCGCATTCGCCGCAGAACTTCGCCATGGGGACGACGGTTCCACAGGCGGCACAGAGAATCGTCGCCTCGGGCAGGGAAACCGGAGGCATCGAGCTGCTGCGTTCCGGTGGCACACTTTCGATGGCGGCCACGGCGGCCACGAGTGCGTCGGCAAATTCGTGCGCGTCCTGGTAACGGTCCTTGGCGTCCTTCGACAGCGATTTGTTCAGGACGTCGATGAGTGCGTCGGGGATGTCGCGCTCGGGGGCCACCTGACGAGCATCCGGGACGGGGACCGAGATGTGCATCATGACGACCTGAGTCGGGTTGTCCGACTCGTAGGGCAGTCGTCCGGTGAGTAGCTGAAACATCACCACACCGACCGCGTACAGATCCGCACGACCGTCGATGGGATCGCCGCGACCCTGTTCTGGGGCCATGTAGTCCGGAGTTCCACAGACGATGCCGGGGCTCGTGACGCTCGTGCTCATCTCGGAGGCCTTGAGCTTGGCGAGCCCGAAATCGACGACCTTCACGAGGTCGTTTCCTCGTCGCATGCGCTCGACGATGATGTTCTCCGGCTTCAGATCTCGATGCACGATGCCGAGCTCGTGGGCCTCGCCGAGCGCGGTGAGGATCTGTCGGAGGATTTCGCAGATTCTGACGAACGGAAGCGGCCCCTCCTCGTAGGCGACGTAGGCGAGGTCTTTGCCTCGCAAGAACTCCATGACGAGATACGGCTCGCCGTCCTGGGTCTTGCCGAAATCGATGATGCTGACCGAGTTCGGATGGTTGAGCTGACTTGCCGCGCGGGCTTCGGTGAGGAATCGCGCCGCGCTGTTCTCGTCGCTCAACAGGTGGGGGTGGATGATCTTGACGGCGACCGTTCGGCCGAGGACCCGCTGCTCGGCCCGATAGACTCGGCCCATGCCGCCGACGCTCAGGAGATCGAGGATCAGGAAGCCGCCGGGCAGAGTTTTCCCGACGAAGGGGTCCTCGGTTTCGGCGGGGACCGAACCGACTGGAAATCCGCAAGCAGCGCAATACTGCGCGTCGTCTTCACCCGGATTTCCGCACTGCGGGCACGGACGCATCGCCGAGCGCGAAGTTAGCATGAAACCGGGAACGGGCGCGCCAGGCGGGTGGGAAATACGGTACGTCTGGACAGGGTTTCACCACCTCGCCGCCGGGGGGGACCGGCGACCCCCGAGGCCACGAACTTCGCGGGCTGGGGCGCTTGCGCTAACCTGAAAAAGCAATGGCAGCACCGAGAGTTCGGCTGGGTGAGCTCCTTCTGAAGGCTGGGATGATCACCCCAGAGCAGCTGGACGACGTCCTGGCCCGGCAGAAGGAGGATGGCCGCAGGCTGGGCACGATGCTCATCGATAACGGCTTCGTCTCCGAAACGCAGGTGACCCAGATCCTGAGCCAACAGCTCAGCGTGCCTTGGGTCTCGCTCTACCACATCGATTTCTCGCGGCAGTTGCTCAACCACGTGCCGCAGGAAGTCGCCGAAAACTATTGCCTCGTACCCATCTTCGTCAGGCGCGTCCGCGGCGTCGGCGAGTGTCTGTATGTCGCGATGGACGATCCCACGAACGAAAAGGCTCACGACGAGGTCTCGAGCTTCTCGGGGCTGCCGGTGCGCGCCATGATCGCCCCGCCGTCGGACATCAAGAACGCCATCCGCGTCTACTACGGCGGAGGTGAGCCTGAGCCTGCGCCGACGCCCGCGCTGGCGCCGACACCCGCACCGCAGAAAGCCGAACCCGCTGCCGAGGAACCGAAGGACGAGGAACCGAAGCACGCGGAGCCAGCGACACCCCAGCCGAGCCCGCCGGCCAAGTCAGGCGCGGCATCTCTAGCTGCGGTTGTCGAGGCGGCTTCCGAAGAGCTCTCGACCGAGGTCCGCGAAGCGGCGGAGCCGCCGAGCGTCGTGCCCGCGCGTGAGCCAAGCATTCCGCCACCGGTTCGCGGAACGTCGTCCAAAATGCTCGAGCTGACGTTGCTCGATGGCACGACGGTCCGTTTGCCTGCTCAGGGAAAGAAGGCGCCCGCAGACGACGGCGCCGAGGCAGCCCAGGGCGGCGAGCAGCTCACTGCTCGCGATTTGGTCGCGGCGCTCCGCGCCGTTTCCCACGGTGCGGACGCTACGGAGATTCTCGGCGACGAGGCGCGTTGGGAGAAGCTATTCGCGGCGCTACTGTCCGTGCTGTTGCGCAAGCATCTCATCGCGGACTGGGAGTTCGTCGAAGAGTACAAGAAGATCTGAACGCTGCGCTCGGCGTTCGAGCCGGTTCATCCTCCTTGGACCTCGGTGCCCAGGTAGGTTATCTGCTCGCCGGGCTCGAGGCTTTTATAGGGGATCTTCGTGGCGTCGAGCTTTCGGAAGAATCCCTTCGGAGACGCTGTCAGGATCGGCATCGTTCCAAAGTGATGCGGCACGACGAGCTTGGCGTTCACCGACGAGGCGGCTCGAGCCGCCATGCCGGGCTCCATGCCGAAGTGGCCGCCGATGTTGATGAGCGCCAGATCGGGTGAGTGGAGCTCACCGATGAGCTGCATGTCGTCGAAATATGACGTATCCCCGGTGTGATAGATGGTCGGGCCACCCTCGATCTTGAGGATCACTCCAGTGGGATTGCCGCCGTACACCATTTCGGGGTCGCCATCCCCGGCTTTGGGATTCTTCATCCCGCTCGAGTGCACGGCAAGTGTCAACGAGACCATGACCTCTTCTTTGGCGATACGTATTTCCCCACCAATGTTCATCAACGTGTCGTAGCCCATCTGGTTTTCGGGATAACCGAGCAGCTGCTTCATGTTGGTGCCGAGCTCGAAGTTTGTGACGAGTCGCGCGCCGGTTTTTTTCGCCAAAGCGACGGCGTCGCCAACATGATCGCCGTGACCGTGGGTGACGACGACGTAGTCGAGTTTGTCGACGGCTCCGACCGGGTCTTTGCCGTCACCGGCCTTGGGATTCTTCGGGTTGTTGAGCCACGGGTCGATCATCAAGACGGCGCCGCCTGGCGTCCGAATCTCGAACGCCGCGTGGCCGTGCCACGTGATCACGGTCTTGCCGTCCCCGCGAGGTTTCTTGACTCCTCCGTCGTCCGGGGGCTCCGGCGGCTGCGGCTCCAGTGGCGCCGACGCGCTGGCTGCGGGGCCCGTGGAGGCCGACTTTTTTTCCGGTTGTTGCTCGCAACCTGCGGTTGCCATGGCGATGTAGCCGGTGATTATCAGTAGGCCCGACCACGAGAGTTTGGTTTTGCACCGCATCGTGGCGTCGATGGTGCTCGACGCCGAGGCGCCTTTCAACCGACGACGCCGTCGTCTCGGAGCTTCTCCACTTCCTCGCCGGAAAATCCGGCTTCTTCGAGGATTTGATCGGTGTGTTGGCCCGCTTTCGGGCCGAGGCTCGG
>JAJDAH010000031.1 GCA_029261965.1 Polyangiaceae bacterium | reverse complement strand
TCGTGACGGCATGCACCAAACGCGGATTGCTTCTCATTCCCTGCGGCCCCGAGGGCCAGGTCGTGCGGTGGGTACCGCCGCTCGTGGTGACGGCTGCCGAGATCGACGAAGCGGTCGACATTTTCGAGGCGGCACTCAGCGAGCAAACCGCGGTCGCTGCCGCTCCACCCTAGGCCGGTTTAGAAAACTGCCTGGAGCTGAAGCCGCACGCGGTCGTCGCCAAGGCTGAGCTCGTCTCCCCATAGGCGGAAGTAGTCGGCCTGGAGCTTGAGCGCGTGCTGCGCAAAGTAGTAGCTCAGGCCGCCCCCCGCTTCGTTGCTATCACTCAGCGAACCTTCATCGTCCCCGCGAATGACGCCGTACCGGCCGGCGATCTCGAACGGTACTCCTGGGATGAGGCAGCCCCCTTGCACCATGGCGCCCCAACCATCGCGGGAGTCTTCGACCGGAATGAGAACCCCCATGTCGTCGACGTCGAATCCGGGGTTTCTCGACCCATCCCGGACGATGGTCTCGCTGAGAAACGAGAAACCTGCGGCCTTGAAGCTGATGTCGGCCGTGGCGACCTGCATGTCGGTAGTGCCGCCGTCCGCCGGAGCGCTTCCGCGGATGCCGCGATTCGTGTTGGCACGGTCCAGGAATGCGTACGCCATCCCGACACTCACTCTCGGCTTTCCACGCTCGAAGTCGGCTTCCTTGTGATCCTTGTAAATGCCGAGTGGCAAAAACTCGACCCGTGCGACGTACGCCATCCCAAAGTTGTTGTCCGAGAACGAGTTGCGCCCTTCGCCGATGAACACACCAACCGCATAGCGAAAGATGTCGCCAATTTCCTTGGTGCGAAGATCGACTCCGATGTCCCTATCCAGGTTGAATTCACTGTTGACGATCGAGCGATCGACGAGCTGGAGCGATCCGGAAGAGATGAGTCGCTGCCGGTTGAACGGGACCTTGTATTGCCCGACACGCACGCTGATCGGTTTGAAGTGGGTGAAATCCAGGTAGGCATCGATGAGCGGGCTCGTCGTAGGCGCTCCATCACGAGTACCGAGGTCTCGCGGTGAGAAACCGAGTTGGATCTTGAACTTGTTGTTTTTCCCGAAAGCGTTCCCGGCGAACGACAAGCGCGCGCGGCGCACGGAGAATGCTTGGACGAGCTCGTCGTCTTCTTCGACGTGCTCGAGCGAATACAGAAACTGCGCGCGAAGGCCGGTGGCTAGCTTGAAGTCCTCGTCGACGCTCTGGACCACGAGCCCCTTGCCCGGGACGAGCTGAATCTTGGAGAGCGCCACCTTTCGCTTCTTCATGCGCGCGGCCTCACCTGGAGGCAAAAGCGGGTTCGGCGGATCCTCGGGCTCGGGGATCTCCATCAACGCGGGCGGCGCCGTGGCCGCCGCTGATGCGGAAGGAGGAGGCGCTGTCGGGGAGGCGAGTTCGCTCGGGGCAGTCGCACCGGGTGGTGGGGCCACTGGCGACGGTGTGACTGGTGGCGGAGCTGCAGGCGGCGGTTCCGCCTTTGGGGGCGGGCTTTGGGGTGGAGCGTCGGGCGAGGCGGCTGGTGGGGGAGCATCGCCGTCTGGTTTGTCCTCAGCAGGTTCCTCGCTGGCGGGTGCCTCGGGTTGCTCGGCTGGTGCCGCCGGTTGTGCTGAAGCGTGCAGCGAAAGAAAGGCAATCGGCAGCGCAAGCACCGGCAAGCGACGTTTGGTCCACGGTCTCGTCATTGGAAGCGCACGCTATATTCCTCGTGTGACGATTGCGTGACAAACAAGTCAAGTTCCAAAGGCGAACGATCCTTCGAGTGCCGTCACCGAAGTGTCACCGAGCTGTTGCAAAGCCGCCGCCCGTGAGCGAGCTGGCGTTGCTACCTAGCCGTTGTCATGAAGCAACACATCTATTCTGTTCTCCTCTTCTCCATCGCCACCGGCTTCGCGGGGTGCAAGGGCAAAGAGACCGCCGCCACCGGATCGGGCGAGAGTGACGGAGACGACATTGCGCTGAACGGCGCTGGTGCCACGTTCCCCTACCCGCTCTATTCGAAATGGATGAGCGAGTACAACAAGCTCCACCCAACGGTGAAGATCAACTATCAGTCGATCGGCTCCGGTGGTGGCATTCGCCAGATCAGCGCCGGGACGGTCGACTTCGGGGCCAGCGACGTGCCCATGAAGGAGTCGGAGGCCGCAAAGGCGTCCGGCAAGCTGCAGCACATACCCACGACCATCGGTGCGGTGGCCGTGGCGTACAACGTGCCCGGCGTCTCGACACCGGTGAAGCTCACACCCGCGGTCCTTGCGGACGTCTTCCTCGGCAAGATCGATAAATGGAACGACGAAAGACTGACGGCGATCAATCCCAATGCAGCGCTCCCGGACAAGCAGATTGCGGTCGTGTTCCGGTCAGATGGCAGCGGAACGACGGGCGTCTTCACTGACTATCTGGCCAAAGTGAGCCCGAGTTGGAAGTCCGAGGTCGGCGTCGGCAAGAGCGTCAAGTGGCCCGCAGGTCTCGGTGCCAAAGGCAACGAAGGGGTAACCGGACAGATCAAGATGACCCCAGGGTCGATTGGCTACGTCGAGCTCGCCTACGCGATGCAGAGCAAGTTGCCAACCGCGGCGCTGCAGAACAAGGCCGGCGAATTCGTCGAGCCGAGCCTCGAAGCAGTCACGCGAGCAGCGGCGGGCGTCAATTTGAACGAGCACCTGTACGCATCCATCACCAACAGCGGAGGAAAGGGCGCCTATCCCATCGCCGCCTATACCTACATCCTCGTCTATCAAGACATGAAGGATCCGCGCAAAGCCGCCGCGCTGGCGAAATTCCTCTGGTGGGCGGTAACGGACGGACAGGCGTTCACGAAGCCGCTGCACTATGCGCCGTTACCAGCGCATTCCGCCGACAAGGTCAAGATCGAGATTAGGTCCTTGAAGGCCGAAGGAAAGCTGCTCATCAGCGGAGCCTGACCGCAATGGCGCAAGCCTCCCTTCCAATCGAGCCCGAACCGCGTCCCGGCTCGTCAGCTCGTGCTCGGCCAGGTTGGCTTGGGCGTTTGGGCGTAGGGACAAGTGTCGGTGACGGCGCCTTCCGTGTGACGACGGCGTTGGTGGCCGCAACGGTGGTACTCGCACTCATCGCGATATTCGCCGAGCTAGCTCGGGCGTCGAGCCTCAGCCTCGAAGCCTTCGGACTCGACTTCATAACGAGTCAAAACTGGGACCCAGTTCGCGACGAGTTCGGAGCGCTACCCTTCATCTACGGCACGCTCGTCTCTTCGCTCATCGCGCTCCTCCTCGCGGTACCCGTCGGCATCGGCACGGCGATATTCCTGTCGGAGCTCGCACCAGAGTGGATCGCAAAACCGCTTGGTTTTTTGGTGGAGCTGCTCGCCGCTGTCCCGAGTGTCGTCTACGGGCTGTGGGGTATCTTCTTCCTCGCCCCAGTTCTTCGCGAGCACGTCCAGCCATTCCTCGCGAGCACGCTGGGGATTCTTCCGATCTTCCAGGGGCCCCATCTTGGATTCGGCATGCTCGCAGGGGGGATCATCCTTGCGATCATGATCCTTCCGACCATCTCCTCGGTAAGTCGCGAGGTACTGCGTGCGGTCCCGGGAATCTATCGCGAGGGCGCATTGGCGTTGGGCGCGACGCACTGGGAAGCTATTCGTACCGCCGTGCTCCCCCATGCGCGTTCGGGTCTCGTGGGCGGCGTGATCTTGGGGCTCGGTCGAGCCCTCGGCGAGACCATGGCGATCACCATGGTGATTGGAAACCGCCCGGAAATCGATCTGTCGTGGTTCGCGCCGTCGTACACGATGGCGAGTGTCATCGCCAACGAGTTCACCGAAGCCACCGGGGATCTCTACTTGGCGGCTCTGGCGGAAATCGGCTTGCTCTTGTTGGTGGTGTCGGTGGCGCTCAACGTCGTGGCTCGGTTGCTGGTTTGGCGAGTCGGGCGTCTGCCTAGCGGAGCCCGTGTCTAGCCATGGAAGACGCGAGCTACATGCGACGGAAGCTAGTCGATCACGCCGTGCGAGGCGCATGCTTCATCGCAGCACTGCTTGCCGTCGTGCCTCTGTTCAGCGTCCTTTACTACGTGGCGTCCAAGGGTGCCGGAGGCTTGAACCTGGCCTTCTTTACCGAGCTGCCGAAACCAGTTGGTGAGGAAGGCGGTGGCATGGCAAACGCCCTGGTCGGCACCCTGGAGTTGGTCGGCCTCGCTTGCCTCTTTGCGATGCCGCTCGGCGTGTTGGCCGGAATCTACCTCGCTGAGTTTCGGGAATCGAAGCTGGCGACCGTCGTGCGGTTCAGCGCGGACGTCATGTCGGGCGTGCCATCGATAACAATCGGAATATTCGTTTACACCCTCGTCGTCCTGTCGACTGGACACTTCTCCGCTTTGGCCGGCGGGATAGCGCTCGCTTTGATCATGTTGCCGACGGTAACGAGAACCACCGAAGAGTTGCTCAAACTCGTGCCGGAGGAGCTTCGTGAAGCGGGCCTCGGCCTCGGCGTAGCGAAATGGCGAGTAACGATGCGCGTGATGGTTCGTACAGCGCTTCCCGGAATCGCAACCGGGGTGATGCTTGCGATCGCTCGAGTCGCGGGGGAGACCGCTCCCCTCCTGTTCACTGCCTTCAACAACCGCTTCTGGGGCGGCGCGCTCGACGAGCCCATCGCCTCTCTTCCCGTTCAGATCTACACCTACGCGGTCTCCCCATACGAGGATTGGCATCGCCAAGCCTGGGCCGCCGCACTCGTCTTGGTAACCATGGTGCTGGTGTTGAACGTCACGGCACGAGTTCTGGTTCGACACCGTGTGAGGGCCCGATGACCGCAATCGCAAGTTCCATCAATGCTTTCCGGGGGGTTGCAAGTAGCGTCCCGGACGCGACGCGCCCGGTCGAGACCGCAGCCCAGTCCCGACTCGAGGTCGCCAGCAAGAAGATCGAGGTGGAGAAGCTCCACGCGTTCTTCGGCACCGCGGAGGTCCTCAAAGGGATCGACCTGCCAATCTATTCCACGAAGGTGACCGCGATCATCGGGCCTTCTGGTTGTGGGAAGTCGACGTTCGTCCGGTGCATCAACCGCATGCACGAAGTGACCCGCAACGCACGAACGACCGGGAGAGTCCTGCTCGACGGTCGCGACATCTATGCGCGCAACGTGGATGCCGTCACCGTGCGACGACGCGTCGGCATGGTGTTTCAAAAGCCCAACCCGTTCCCGACGATGAACATCCGAGACAATGTGCTGGCTGGGTTGCGACTCAACGGACTGTCCACGCGCGACGGTGAAACGATCGTCGAGCAGTCGCTGAGCCGTGTCGCACTCTGGGACGAGGTCAAAGACAACCTCGGTCGATCAGGGGCAAGCCTTTCTGGGGGACAGCAACAACGGCTCTGCATCGCCCGCTGCTTGGCGCTCGAGCCCGAGGTAATCCTCATGGACGAACCCTGCTCCGCGCTCGACCCGATTGCTACGGCTCGGGTCGAGGCGCTCATCAACGAGCTTCGCGAGCGCTACACGATCGTCATCGTGACGCACAACATGCAACAAGCTGCGCGCGTGGCTGACTTCACGGCGTTTTTCTACATGGGTGAGCTGGTCGAGCACGACCAGACCAAGGTCATCTTCACTAGGCCGGGGAATCAACGCACCGAGGACTACATCACCGGCCGCTTCGGATGAGAGCAAGCGAGTGGCTTCATTGCATACCGACCAGAAGTACGAGAAGGAGCTGCAGAGGCTGCGTGACAGAGTCGTCATCATGGGCGGCTCGGTCGAGGACATGCTCGACGGGGCGCTGCGAGCGTTCGCCGCGCGAGACGCAGACCTGGCACGAGCGGTCATCGAACGCGATCGGGGCGTCGACCAGCTGGAAATCGAAATCGACGAACGATGTCTGCAGGTTTTGGCCAGGCGCCAACCCGTGGCCTCAGATCTCCGATTCATCACCACAGCCCTGAAAATCGTCACGGATCTGGAAAGAACGGGCGACCTCGCCGCGAACATCTGCAAGCGCGTCATCGAGCTCAAACAACTCGCTCCCGCGGAATTCGAGCTACCTATCGGACGGATGGGTGCCGTCGCTCAGGGGATGCTGAGGAATGCCATCGGCGCGTTCATCAAGCGCGATGCGCCACGAGCCGCACGAGTGATGGCCCGCGACGAATCGGTGGACGACGCGTACGCGGAACTGTTTCCGACCCTGCTTCAGCACACGAGCGGTGATCAAGAAAGCCTCACTCGATCCCAAGCTCTACAATCAGTGGGGCGCTACATCGAACGCATTGCAGACCACGCCACGAACATCGGAGAAATGGTCGTCTTCATGGTCGACGGGGAAGACGTGCGCCACGCCTCACTGCGCCCGGACAACGCGACGGCGCACTAGGACACCGCCGGCTCAGTCCTCGACCGGCGGAATCGCCTTCTCGTCGAAGTAGTCCAGCTTGTGGAGCGGCATGATGACTCCGGTAAGCAAGTTCAGAAGGTGACCGGCCAGCGCGAGCGCGAAGGGCAATCGAAGCTGGAAAAAGGCCCCCTCCGAATCTAGGGCAGCCCCCTGCACCATTGCCGCATGCGGTGCGGGAAACAGAAATCCGGTCCGAGGTAGCGAGGAGTCGAGGCGTGGACGCGAAGGCTCGCCGGGGTGGTGGCAGACGAGCAGA
>JAJDAH010000004.1 GCA_029261965.1 Polyangiaceae bacterium | reverse complement strand
CCGCCATGTAGCGGCCGGCTTGGCGCATGAGCCAAATCGGGGTGGCGTCGACCGCCTCGCGGCGGCATGCGCGCAGAAACCGATCCCACATCCTAGCGTCGGATCAGTTCGTGAGGGAATCGCCGGGCGCCACGGTGTTCGAAGTGATCTCCTCGTGGGGAGCCTTCTCGCCGCGCTGCTGACGCTCCTTCATTTCGTACTTCGACGGGCACTTCGCCATGATGTGGTTGGCGTCGAAGTGCCCGGCCTCGTTGAGCTTGCCCTCGGCGGTGACCGTGACGTCCATGCCCGGCACGTCACGGAAGGTGTCTGGAACGACGCATTGCGGGAACCTCACGTCGATCTCGGCGCCGTTTTTCGCGATGCTGAAGCGATACTCGCATGGCTCGTCGCGTCGCTTGAGCGTGCCCTTGACCAGCGTGCCTTCGACTCGAACGCTCCGGTCAGCGAGCTTCGTTTTTTCGGCCACGAGCTCGTCCACCCCTTTGGAGTAGATGGCGGCCTTGTCGACACTGGTGAAGACGAGCCACAGGATGGCGCCACCCATGACGAGCAACGCCGCGAGCAGCCCGAGGTTGCGAGTGCTCGCCCCGCCAGATTCCAGGGAGGAGGCCCCGGCGGTCACTGGCGTCTCGACGGGTGCGTGGGCCTGCGACTGCTCCACCGCCTCCGCGAGCTCTTCGTCCAACTTGCTCATCGTCCAGAAAGCCTAACGCCGGCCCCACGGACGGTCCACTCACCTCCGGCCCAGGAGCGAGGGGCGCCGCTTCTCCCCCCATCTGCCGCCCCAGAAGCCGAACAGCGCCCCGGTCGCCGCCAGAATCGCCAGACTCGCCAGCGCGGCCACCCAGCCGGGCAGCACGCCCGCCCCCGCCGCCATCGACCAGGCGGCGCCCGACACCAAAAGGCCCGCCTTCGCTCCCTCTCGTGCCCGTGACGCCCCACCAAACCGTCCGACCAACGACCCGCCGAGCGCACACGCGGTGGCCAGGGAAAGCAGCACCGGCAGCACCGTCGCCGCGGACAAGAGCGCGTGCGAAAGTGGCGAGGCGCTTTCTGCGAACGCAGAAACCGCCACAGCGTCGGTTCCGCCGACGATCCTGACCACCAGCGACGCCCGCACCAGCGACGCCAGCATCAAAAGCGGCATCCACAGGACGAACGCAATGAGCGATCCGATGGCGACCCACTGCCATTTGGGGCGCCGGGCCGCGGCTTCGTCCTCAGCCTCTTCGGTCTGAATCACTGGGAGTCGACGGACCATGGCTCGCTTCTTGGTGTAGCGCGACCGGCGGCACGCTGGCCACCCAAGCCCCGCGAGAGACGGTGTACGTTCGCTCGGGCGAAATGCGCGACCCCCTCGACCCGCTCGACCCCCTTTCGATCGATCGCGAGCTTCGCCGCTCGGCTCGAGAGTGGCGGCTATGGCGACAGCGCCTGCGACGCGGCGCGGGTATCGCGGAAGACCCGTTCGTGTTCACGAAGCTGGCCGGGCTCACCGCGTTTCAAGCCGTGACCGAGGCGCCGGCCGAAGATCCGTTGCGGGAGCCACTTCGACGTTGGATCTATCGGCTCGCCGAGCAGCGCATCAACCTCCGCGTGCTCAGCATCGGGGCTTTCGAACGCACCGCGCGCCCCTACGCGCTCGACGCCCCAGAGAAGATCGAGCTTTCGCTCGGCCAGATGCTGACGCGAGCGCTCGCGGACGCCCCGAAGCGACAACCATGGATCGAGGTGTTCGGCGAGCACGCGGGGAACGCGAGTCAGGCGGCGGCGATTCTCTGGGAACGGCGCCACGAAATCGCTCGCCGCATGGGGCTCGGCTCCCCCGACGACATCGAGGCGCCGAACCCCAACGTCGCGGAAGTGGCTCGACGGTGGCTCGCCCGATCCGACGACGCGGCGCGGGAGCTTCTGCCGCGAGATGGGCTCGTTCAGCTCATCGACCCTGCGCTCGGCATCGGCGCCGTCGAAGGCTGGCCGGCCCGCCTCGACTTACGCACCCTCGTCGGATGGTTCCGCGAAACCAAGCTCTTTCAGAGCCTAGACCTCGATACAGGCCCGATGCCCGCGGCGATTGGCCCAGCTAGCTTCGTCCGGGGTCTAGCGAGACTCGGCGCGACCTTCGTCGACGCCGCAGCGCCCGCCCATCAGCCGTTTGTCGTCGCCCACGATCCCTACGGCCTTCGCCGGTTCGAGTACGGAGCGCTCCTGGCCTCGCTCGCCGCCGACCCCGCGTTCACTCGGCGAGCCCTCGGCCTCGACCGACGGGCGGCGGAACACCATCGAAGGGCGGTCCTGACGATGCTTCTCGTCGCTTCGCGCAGCGCCGCCTTGAAGGTGCTACTGCGCGCCCCCGCGCTCGCGGGACAGCACCAGTGGAGCGAAGCGTTTCAGGAACACGTCGAGTCGACCTTTGGCTTCGCCCCACGTCCGGAAACCCGTGGCGTGCTCTGGCGACTCGACGTCGACGACGGTCAGCGCTTCGCTGGCCTCTTGCTCGCGGCTGGCGCGAGCCGCCGAATGGTCGAAGCTCACGACGAGGATTGGTTCCGAAACCCCCGAGCGACCGAAGAGCTTCGCTGCCTCGCCGATTCGTCACCCGATGTGCGCGCCACCGACGAGCAACTCGACGAAGGCGTCGAGGCGCTGGCGCTCTCGATCATCGGTCCGCTCGAACGCTGACCAGGGCCGGTCACCGACCGGGCGGCGCGATGCGGATCAGAAGCCGGCGCCAGTCTGAAGACCGAGCCCGGCAGACTCGAGGTGGTACTTGAAGCCGAGCACGACGACCGTGTACTCGGGCCCCGACACGGTGCGCTGAACCGCGACCTCCGCGGAGAACTGCTGGTCGACGTATCCGACACCGCCCGTGATGGCGTGGGACTCCTGGCCGTCGTCGAAGCGGTATCCGAGTCGAATGGGGTAGGTGCCGCTGATCAGATACTCGAACCCGCCCATGGCCCGCATCTTGGTCTGGTCGTAGGTAGTGAAATCCCCGACAGCGTCCACCTCGAGAGTGAAATTTTCGTTGCCGTAGCCCAGCCCGCCGCCGACGCTCGTCGGCTGAAAGCCCGTATCGGGATTATTCAGGTTGTTTCCGACGATGCCGAGGGCGATTTCGTCGCTGAGCTTGAACGTCGCTCCCGCGTCGAAAGCGAAGGATCGCACGATTTTCTTCCGAGCGAGCCCGCTGGAAGCCAGGCTCGTCCCGAGCGGCCCGGCGCGATCGCCGTCGTTCTGTTTGACCGTGAGGTATCGACCGCCGAGGCCCATGAAGAAGCGATCGGCAATCGGGATGCTCAACCCAAACCGGATATCACCGGTGGTTCGGTCGATACCGTCGGCGTCCTGCAGGTTGTAGGTCCCGCCGATGCCCCCGGCGACGCCGGAGCTCGAGACGATCGAATCTACCGCCGCTCCGCCGTAGCTCTGTCGCCGCGCCTCGGGCCAGATCTGGGCGAAGGCACCCAGGTGGTAGACGCGAGTAATCGCCATGCTGGCCGGATTGATGAAAAGAGCGCCGGTCGAGGTCCCCCATGCACGGAGCGCGCCGGCCATGGCGGCGACCCGGGGGGTCTCGATGTTGCCGTAGTTGTATCCGACCTCGGGAGGCAGATCGCTGGGATCCGCGGCCGCTGGGGCGGAAAGCACGCCCGTCGCGGCGAAGGCGGCGGCGCCAACGAGCGAAACGAGACGGGGGTGGGTGAAGAGATGAGGCATCGAGAGCGGGCACGGACCGCCGACCGACGACTGCTACCCAAGTGCGAGGTGCCAGGCCAAGAAAACCGCCGAGGAGGCGACAACTTTCTTGACCGTTGCCTCTTGACGAATGGAAGGGCGGAAGTTGACGCTGGCAGAAATCGATCGGCGACCGGCAGCGTCCGTTTGTTAACTGACTTTCAGTGCTTAAGAGGTGCCGTCGTTTGTTCGCGCCGCGAAACGCGTCGAACGCGGTCGACGAGCCGTTGGGTTTCGCCGTTTTTTTCGGAGGATCGTGGTTTCGTGAATTTCAAGCATTGAACTCGACGGCGGTCTCGGTATAGCTGGCGTTCCCGTTTCGAGAGGTTGTGGCCCAAGCCGCTCGTGCGGCACGCGTGCGGGCGCGAGAGTCGCAGTTCCCCAAAATCTTCCCGATGCAAAAGAGGCAGGGGACCGTCAGCTATCAAGAGTTCGTAAGCACGAGGGGTAGGTCCGACTTGGTCTCTCCGGCGCCGCAGCGAAAAAGCAGGTTCGGAGCACTTGCTGTCCACAGGACTGTGGACAAGATGGGGGATTGTTGCATTGGAAAGCACCGCTGACATCCAAGTGACCATGAGAACCTCTCCCGGAGCTCTTCAAGTGTGGCGCGATGCCGTCGATCAGACGCGTCTTCGGGCACCCGCATCATTCGACCAGTGGTTTTCCGGCGTGCAGTTCGACGGGTTGGGCGATGGAGTGCTCGGACTCACAGCGCGGGACGAATTTGTCCGCGATTGGGTTAAGAAGCACTTCCTACCCGCGCTGCTCGATCAAATCCAAGAGCAACTGGGAGACGGAGGGCTACAGGTGCGCTGGCGCATTCAAACCAAGTTGGACGATCCGATCTCCGAAGCAAAACCGCCCGAGGCAGAGCCGGCGGTCGAACGACCGCGTCGACTCGAGTCCAAGAGCCCGCCACCCAGGTCGGGACCGCGGGCCTCGGACGGCGAAACACCGCGCGCCGGCGTTTCCGAAATGCTCAACCCGAAGCAGACCTTCGGCAACTTCGTCGTCGGCCCGTCGAACGAGCTCGCCTACGCCGCTGCCAATGCTTCGGCGGGCGGCGGCGGCCGCCGATACAACCCGCTCTTTCTCTGTGGCGGCACGGGTCTCGGCAAGACGCATCTGATGCACGCCATCGCCCACCAGATGGTCATCGACCGGGCGAACGTGCGCATCGTGTACGTGTCCGCCGAGCGCTTCACCAACGAGTTCATCGAGTCGCTCCAGCACCACCGCATGGAAGAGTTCCGTACCCGTTACCGGGACGAATGCGACCTCTTGTTGCTCGACGACATCCAGTTCCTCGCCGGACGCGACCAGACCCAGGAAGAGTTCTTCCACACGTTCAACGCGCTACGCGACGCGGACAAGCCGATCGTGGTCACGAGCGACAAGTACCCGCACGAGCTGCAACGCATGCCCGAACGGCTCGTGTCTCGATTCACCTCGGGATTGGTCGCGGACATCCAGGTACCGCAGCTCGAGACACGGGTAGCCATCGTCAAGAAAAAGGCCGAGATCGAAGGCATCCCCCTGGCGGACGATGTCGCGCATCTTTTGGCGCAGAAGATCAAGAGCAACGTTCGCGAGCTCGAAGGCACCTTGATTCGACTTGCTGCCAAATCGTCGCTCACCGGGCGTCCGATCGACATCGACTTCGCCCAGCAAGAGCTCGCCGCAACCACGCCCCGACGCGCCCAGGTGATGAGCGTCGCGGACATCCAAAACGCGGTGTGCCGACACTTCCGATTGTCCAGTGCCGAGCTGTTGAGCAAGGACCGCCACAAGAGCGTAGCTTTCGCTCGGCAGGTCGCGATGTACCTCTGCCGTCAACGACTGAAATGCAGCTTCCCCGAGCTCGGACGAGCCTTTGGCAATCGTGACCACACCACCGTCATGAGCGCGGTCCGTCGAGTCGAGCAGCTGCGCAAGAAGGACCCCGAGGTCGACGCACACCTCGAGGCCATCGCCGAGCGTCTCGCCGCTTCGGACGACTGAGCGCGGTCGGCGGCCGCCGACCGACGATTGACCGCCTCGGCGAACACCGAGGCCTGCTACGTTGCGTCGGGTGAGGACGCTCGTCACCGGCGGGTCCGGCTACTTCGGCGAGGTCGTCGTCGAACGCCTACGAGAGCGCGGCGACGAGGTGCGCATTCTCGACCTGGTCGCAAACGACAACCGCTCCGCCGACGTCGAGCTCCTCCAGGGCGACGTGCGGGACGAAGCTCTGGTTCGCCGCGCGCTCGAGGGAGTCGAGGTCGTGCACCACGACGTCGCCCAGGTGCCACTGGCCAAAGACCGCGATCAATTCTGGTCGGTCAACGTGGACGGGACGAGAAACGTCCTGTCGGCCGCCTTGGCCGAGGGAGTGCGCAAGGTCGTCCTGGTGTCCTCGAGCGCCATATACGGCGTTCCGGACCGCAATCCGGTGGACGCTTCGACAGAACCCATGCCCCAGGAAGAATACGGCCGCGCCAAGCTCGCCGGGGAGCGTCTCGGAATCGAAATGCGCAAGCGTGGGCTTCAGGTCGATGTCGTGCGCCCTAGAACGGTGCTCGGCCACGGGAGGCTCGGCATCTTTCAGATCCTGTTCGAATGGATCCGGCGAGGGAGACCGGTGTACGTGCTCGGCGGCGGCGACAACGTCTACCAGTTCGTTCACGCCGACGACCTCGCGAGCGCGTGCTTGAAAGCCGACGCGAGAGACGCTTCGGGCGAATACCTCGTCGGAACTGACCGCTTCGGCACGATGCGAGAGCTGCTCGAAGGGCTAGCTCGACACGCCGGCACCGGCTCGTCGGTCCGTTCGCTCCCGTTCCGCGCGACCCAGCTCGCCATGGCCGCGACCAGCAAGCTCGGCGTCTCGCCGCTCGGCGACTACCACACGCTCATGTACGGCCGGTCGATGTTCTTCGACATCCGAGAAACGATGGAAACCCTCGACTGGAAGCCGCAGTACTCGAGCGAGGAAATGATTTCGGAAAGCTACGACTGGTACATCGAGCATCGCGACGAGGTCATGAAGCGCACCGACGCTTCGCACCATCGCTCCCCGGTGAAGCTCGGCGTGCTCAAGTTGCTGGAGCTTCTTCCCTGACTGGCGCGCCCGCGTCGCGTCCCCGCAACCTTTGCACCGTCGCCGAGACGGCGTCCAGTCGGCTCGCCGAAAACCACGGCGCGTACATCGCGATCATGTAAAAGCTGAACCAGCCGACTTCCAAAACAGCGACGATCGCGAGGTGGAACGCCATGCCCGCGAGCAGCGTCGCCCGGCGGGTGCGTGACCACGCCACGAGAACGACGAACGACAGCTCGAACGCGAGGGCACCGTAGGTCATCGGCATCGTCACCCAGAGCGGCCACGGCACCTCGGCGAAAGAAAACCTGACCGTGGTGATGTCATTGAGCACGTAGTGCATCGCCGTGCCGTCACGCCACATTTCTCCGAGCGCTTTGTGGATGCCGGTGGTGAGGTAGATCACGCACAGCTGCAACTGAAAGAGCCGGAGCGACCACGGAGCGATTCTCGTGACCGCTGGCGAGCGCCGGCGGTCGAGGGACCAGACGGCACCAGAAGGAGAAATCACGAGGAGGAAGAGCGCGATCCTCAGGACATCGTCCCCGCCGTTGGCGACGACGGGGTTACGCAGGATGAAACCATTGCTGAGCACCCATACCAAGACGGCAGACACGCGCGTGTGCCAACCGAGCAGCAACGCCACCGTCGACGCCACCCAAAATGCGAACAATCCCGCGACAGTGAGCGGGTCGTCGCTCGAGAAGAGCAACGCTGGCCACTGCCAGCTCGACCTCGCGAGATCGTCGAAGGTGCCCGCCGGGGCCACGCCGGTGGGGCCGTAGAGAAATTCGAGGTTGGGCAGATACTGCAACACCTGGTCGGCGAGCAGCGCTGCGGCCACCGCTATCCGGGTCGCGGCGAGCGGTTTGGGCGAGACCGGCGAGTGCCAATACGAGCGATGCCAAGCGAGCACGCGCTCAAATGCCGGCACGACTCTCACCGCTCTCACCGCTCTGGCCGATCAAGAGGCGGCCCTGGCCCGTCGAGGCGTCGAAGTACCAGAGGTCTCGGTCGATTCGTTGGTTCGCCGGATCGTTTTGCGCTTCGAGAAACTCCCCGGGCTCGACCCCCGGCGGCGGATGCGCATATTCGACGATGCTGACGACGATGTACTCGAGAACGGCACCGCTCGGGCTCTTGGGGTGCCGGTGAGAGAGCATGTTGCAGTACCCCAAGAGCGCATCGGCGTCGCTGATGGCGGCCTCGCTCGCTTGCAGCCGCTTCTCGTCGAGAAACCTGGTGAAGTCAGTCAGATCCTCGGGATCGGTGGACGAACGAACCTCGAGCTGGGTGCCGTCCCGATAGAGCAATTCAAACCGCCCATGGCGGCTCTCGGTCGCGATGTCCGGCGAAAACATCGGCCAGTCCTGATCGATGCCCACGAGCCCCTCGACGAACGCCAGCCGGAACCCCGCCCAAGTCACGATGGTTTTCAGTCGCTGTCGGGCTCGCGCATCGACCTTCGCGGAGTTGCCCGCAGAGCGGGGGTCGAAAAACGCCGCGAGCGACGACACTCGTGAGCGCAACGAATCTCGATCTCGGGGAACGAGCTTCGGCACGTCGTCGATCCCGAGCTCATCGCCCCACTCGTCGGCGAAGGGGGTGACGGAGATCAGGCTCCGACCGAGCATGTCGGCGACGAACAGAACCAGAAAGAGCCGCATTGGCCAGCCGAAGCGCCGGCTCGACGACGCCTCAGCCGTCGAGCGTCCTTTCGAGCTCGACTCAGACACCGAGCCTTTCGAGCTCGCTTCGGCAATCCTCGATCGCCATGCCGTTCTGACTCGCCTCGGCCATCGCGCTCGCCCGGTCGAGCTCGCGTTTGGCGCCGGCGCGGTCCCCCTGATGCACCAGGAGGCGGCCAAGCCAGAAACGCCCCGACAAGGCGTCCCAAGTCCAGCGCCGCTGCTCGGCGAGCGTGATGCGTTCCTCGAGCGCCTCCGCCGCGCTCGGCGAGCCCTTGAGACCGTCGAGATAGGCGATGAACATCCGGTTGATGTTCACGAGGCGGTCACTGCCCATCTGAGTGGACGCGGCCAAGGACTCTTGAAACGCCACGTAGGCGCGCGCGTGGTCCTCCATTCGCAGGAGGGACTCGCCGCGGTTGTGAAGATTGACGGCGAGCTCGTGGCCGATTCCCGCCGCCCTGCCCTGCTCGGCGGCCTGCTCGGCGGCCTCGGCGCAACCGGCCCAGTCGCGCCGAAACGCCAGGATGAGCGCGTGCACCTTGGTCCGTTCGCAGGCGAGCACAGGGTCCTCTGCCCCAGCGACGAGCGAAGCCTGCTGGATCGCCGCGAGGGCCTGCGCATGGTCCCCCGAACCAGCAAACGAGTGGGCGATCGACACCAAGCGCCGATGTTGGTCGGCCGGGTCGTCGGCGGGCACCTCGGCCTTTCCAAAGGCTTGCACTGCCAGTCGAAAATCACCCTGGCGGAGCGCGAGCTCGCCCTCGGCCATGCAGGTCGCGAGCGAAAGCTCCGCGGACGAGCTCGTCTCGACCGCTTTGGCGAGCAACAGATGCGCTTCGTCGTAGTGGTTGAGCGAGCCGAGCATGAGCGCCATCGAAATGTAGGCCCGTGAGCGAGTCACGTCGTCGAAAGCGGCAGAGCGGCGCACCTTCTCCACGACGCGCAGGACCAGGTCCGACAATCCTTCTCCGCTACGAAGGTGCCGAAGCGCCAACGACAACGTCGTAATCCATTCCAGAGTCTCTTCGGCGGGGTGATCGGCGAAGTCCACGAGGTCGACCGCGCGAGCCAACGCCACCGCAGCCTGCTCGAGGCGCCGCGCACGAAAATCCTCGAGACCGCCCTTGGCGTAGAACGTCGCCGCCTCACCCGTGCGGCCGGCCTCTTCGAGATGCCTGGCCACGCGAGAAGCCTGAGAATCGATGTCCTCGCCGAGAACCGCGCGGTAAGCGTCCGCCGCTCGTTGGTGCAGCTGTTTTCTCCCCTCGGCGTCGAGCTCGGACTCGATCACCTCGGCGAACAGCGCGGACCAGAACCGGAGCGTGACCGGGCCGTCTCGTCGGAGCAGCTTCTGTTTCTGCAGCTGCTCGGCGGCTCGGTTCACCGCACCAATCGGGAGCTTGAGCATGCTGGCCAAGACGGCCGTGTCCATCGGTGAGCCGATGATCGCCGCCGACACCAATACGTTGCGCTGATCTTCCGGAAGCCGCTGGAACCTGTCCCCCAAGAGCGCGGAGAGCGACCGCGGGACGGTGTGCACGTCGTGCAACCGGAGCGCCGTTATCGAATTGCCCTGAACGATGACCGCGCCGGATTCGACGACGTCGTGCAAGAGCTCTTCGACGAACATGGGGTGACCGCCGGCGCGTTCGAGCACGAAGTGCACCAACTCGTGGGGCACGTTCTCTGCGCCGACCCTCAGGCCTACGAGCCGCAGCACCTCCTCGGCACTCAACGCCCCGAGCTCGATTTCGCGATATCCCGGCACCTTGTTGTAGGGTGCGTTCTCGCGTGGGCGAGCCGCGAACAAAAGGACGGCCCGCGAGCCCTGGAGCTGGGCCGCCACGGCTTCGAGCAAGGTCGCGCTTTCGGCGTCGAGCTCCTGGGCGTTGTCCCACACGAACAGGTGCGGCCGATCGCGGGCGAGGCTCCGGAGCACACGCCCGACCGCAGCTCGCAGCGAGTTGGCGGTCACCTGGGGCGTGCGAGCCGGCGTCACCCCCAAGTGAGCGAGGATGATGTCCACTTCGTCCTCGACGAGACCGAGCGCACGCAGCGCGTGAGCGACACCCGAGGTCCGATGAGTGGAATCGCTTTCGCGCACGCCAGCCAGACTGCGCAACATCGACACGACACCGCTGAAAGGCAGCTCTCGACCCCGCGGCGAGCAGTCCGCAACGTAGAAACCGACGCTTCCAGCGCCGCGGTCGAGCCGGCGACGAACCTCGTAGACGAATCGGGTTTTCCCGGTGCCGTGCTCGCCGACGAGGCCGAGCACGACGAGCTTGCCCCGAGCCGCTTCGCTCACGGCATCGCCGAGCGCCTTGAGCTCGGTGCGACGCCCGACGAACGGTCCGAGATCCTCTTCTTTGACACCGGTCACCAGGCGCGATTCCCCCGCGCCCTCCATCGTGAACTTCTTGCGCACGGCCTTGCCCGCCCGCGCGGACACGACCACTTGACCGGGTGACGCTAGCTGACGTGCGGCGGTGGTGAGTTCGCCCGCTTGCTCGAGATCGAGCGCGCGATCACGCTCGACTCGGAGACCACCAACCACGATCGCCGCGCCACTCTGAACGTCACCCGTGGCGTGCACGATCTCGAGGGCGCACCGGACCGCGTTTTCGATGTCTCGGCCGTCCGCCTCTTCGAGGCCGAAAAGCCCGACGACCTCGGTGGGTTGGCGGGAGGCGATGTGAGCGCCGTAGCGCGCCATCAACTGTTCTACCCGGCGCTCTGCCGCCTCGCCGGCGCCGGCAGGGAGCGCGAGCACCAGGACGGAAATCTCGCGGCGGCTGGGAACCGTCGACGTCGGATTGTCTCGGTCCTCCACGAAGGTGTCCGGCGCAACGTTTTCGACGCTGGTGGGTTGTTCCAGAAGCTCGTCGATTTCAGCGTCGGCAGCCGCGGCCACATCGCGAAAGCGCTCCATGAACGTCGACAAGTCTCCGGCACCGAACCGAGCCCCCGAGGCGTACTGTTGAGCCAGCAGCGCTTCGTACATGTCGGCGACGCTCGTAAAACGATCCGCGGGGTCCACCGCCATGGCGCGCGCGACGAGGCCGGCCAGCTCGGGTCCCACATCGGGCCGAGCGTCGGTGATCGGGCGCACGACGGCCGACCTCACCCGTTGGAGCGTCTCCTCGGGATCGGACGAAAAAAATGGATTTTGGCCAGCAATGGCCTCGTAGAGAACCGTGCCCAGCGAAAAAATGTCGCTCGCAGGGCCCACGTCCCCCCGAAGCGCCTGCTCGGGGCTCATGTAGGCGTACTTTCCGACCAGCGCACGGCTGGGGTCGCCGACTTCGTGCCGCGCTTTGGCGATACCGAAATCCGTGATTTTCACCTCGCCGTCCCAGCTCAAGAGGATGTTCTGCGGGCTCACGTCTCGGTGCACGATGCCCAGGGACATGAGCTTTTCGTCGCGCCGGCGGTGGGCGTGGTCGAGCCCCTTCGCCGCTTCGGCCGCCACGTAGACGCAGAGCTCCGTTGGGGACGGATGTCCGGTTTTTCTAAACCTCGACAAAAGGGTCGCCAGGTCGAAACCGCCGACATACTCCATGGCCATGTAGAACGTCGTTTCCGAGTCGCCACGTTCGACTCGGCCCAGATCGAAGACCTGCACGACGTTGGCGTGGCTCAGCCGAACCGCGAGCTTGGCTTCGCGGATGAACATGTCGACGAACTTCTTGTCGCGAGACAGCTCCGGCAAGATCCGCTTGATGACCAGCGTCTTTTCGAAGCCCTCGACGCCGAAGCTCTTGGCACGAAAAACCTCGGCCATCCCCCCTCGGCCGAGCAGCTCGAGTAGTTGGTAACGGCCGTAGCGAGTGGAAGAGCTCGAGTTGTCCGTCACCCTTCGGACTGTCCGTCGGACTCGCCCTCGCTGCCGTACATCGCCTCGGCGATTTCGAAGGTGCGCGTCTCGAGGCGTGTGTAAGCGTCGCGGATGGCGTCGATGTCGCTGCCTCCGGCCAGGACCTGCCGGAGTGCATCGACGTCCGCTTTGATCGACTCGACTTTCTCGGGCTCGAGCAAGTCCGAATAGCCTTCGATCGCCTGGTCGGTCGTGTAGATGAGAGTCTCGGCCTGGTTGTTGAGCTCGGCGAGCTCACGGCGAAGCTCGTCCGTTTCCTTGAACTTCTCCCCCTCGCCCACGAGGCGGTCGACCTCGTCCTGGGTCAGGCCACTGGTGGGAGTGATGCTGATGGTTTGGGCCTTGCCCGTCCCGAGGTCCTTGGCTTCGACGCTGAGGATCCCCTCGGCGTCGACTTGAAACGTCACCTGAATCTTCGGCACCCCGCGAGGTGCCGGCGGGATCCCCGTGAGCTCGAACCGGGCGAGGCTGCGGTTGTCCGCAGCCATTTCGCGCTCGCCCTGCAGAACGTGGACCGGCACGAAGGGCTGGTTGTCGACACTCGTCGTGAAGATCTCTGCCTTTTCCGTCGGGATGGTCGTGTTGCGGGGGATGAGCTTGGTGAACACACCGCCACCGGTCTCGACACCGATCGATAGCGGAGACACATCGAGCAGCAGGACCTCGTCGATTTCTCCGCCGAGCGCACCGCCTTGGATGGCCGCGCCGACCGCAACGACCTCGTCGGGATTGACGCCCTTGTTGGGGTCCCGACCGAACAGCTCTTTGACCGCCTTCTGCACCGCCGGCATGCGTGTCATGCCGCCAACGAGTACTACCTCGTCGATGTCCTCCGGTTTGACCTTCGCGTCGTCGAGCGTCCTTTGGCAGGCCTCGATGGTGCGTTCGACCAGATCGCGCGTCAGTATCTCGAGCTCACTCCTTTTCATCGTGCGCTCGAGATGCATCGGCCCGGATTCGCCGGTGGCGATGAAGGGAATGTTGATCTCGGTCTCGAGCGAAGAGCTGAGCTCGTGCTTGGCTTTCTCTGCCGCTTCTTTCAGGCGCTGCAGAGCCATGCGGTCCTCGAGGAGCTTTATCCCGTGCTCCTTCTCGAACTCGGCCGAGAGCTTTTCGAGGATCCTGATGTCGAAGTCCTCGCCACCGAGGTGAGTGTCGCCGCCGGTGGACTTCACGTTGAAGACGCCCTTGGCGATCTCTAGAATCGAAATGTCGAACGTGCCTCCGCCCAGATCGTAGACCGCGATCCGCTCGGCCTCCTTGGCGTCGAGCCCATAGGCGAGCGATGCAGCCGTGGGCTCGTTGATGATGCGCTTGACGTCGAGTCCAGCGATCTTGCCCGCGTCCTTCGTGGCCTGGCGCTGGGCGTCGTCGAAGTAGGCGGGGACCGTGACGATGGCCTCGCTGACTGGCTCGCCGATGTAGGCCTCGGCGATCTCGCGCATGGCCGTCAGGAGCATCGCGGACATCTCCGGCGGCGACATCTGCTTGTCCCGGACTTTGACCCAAGCGTCACCGTTGTCGGCTTCGACGATCTCGTAAGCTACCGAAGCCGCCTGAGTCTTTACCTCCGGCGCATCGAAGCGCTGGCCCATGAGTCTCTTGACGGCGCTGACGGTGTTGGTCGGGTTGGTCGTCGCTTGCCGCTTGGCCACCTGACCGACGAGGCGTTCGTCGGAAGTCGTGAACGCGAGCACCGAAGGCGTCGTGCGCGCACCGTCGGAGTTCGGGATGACCTTGACCTCGGGCTCACCGTCGGTACCGCGCGCTTCGAGGACCGCGACGCACGAGTTCGTCGTGCCGAGGTCGATGCCGATGATCTTGCCCATTCGGAAGGTCGGGAAGCATAGCCCGACGAAAGTCTCTCGCGAAGGCAGTCGCGACCATCGGTATCCGGCAAGCGATGGATGCGTAGTTTCTGCTATTTTGGGCGAAACAACGGTGTCAGCTCGACTCTGGCGCGGATTCCTCTTCCGCGTCGGCAGAATCGTTCGACGGCGAGGAGGGTTCATCGGCCGCCGCCCCGTCATCCCCGCCATCCTCGGTCGCCGGGGGCCCCGGCTCGGGCTCGATGGGCGCCTTGGCGACCACGACCATGGCAGGCCGGATCAAGTGATCTCCCAGGCGATAGCCGGCCTGCACCTCCGCGGTGATCGTACCCGGCGGGTGCTCGGTCGTCTCGAGCTGTTGGATGGCCTCGTGCACCATCGGATCGAACATCTGCCCATCGGACTCGATACGCTCGATTTGCAGCCGGCCGAGCACGTCGGAGAACTGGCGGAGCACCATTCGGATGCCCTCGCCCAGCGAAGCGACGTCCGAGGCGGTCACCGCGTGGCTCGCGGCTCGCTCGAGGTTGTCGAATACCGGGAGCAGCTCCTTGAGCATGTCCTCGCGACCTCGCCGATCGGCGTCTTCTAGCTCGCGACGGTTCCGCTTGCGGAAGTTATCGAAGTCCGCGGCCGTGCGGAGCAATTGCTCGCGGAAACGAGTCGCCTCTGCCTTCGCCTCCTCCAGGGGATCCTTGGGCTCTTCGGGAGTTTCGGCGTCCTCGGCGTCCGGGGGCGTGGAATCGGAGGGCGCCGCTCCGTTGGCCCCCGAGTCGGGGTATTCGTCGTCGTCCGCGGCCTGCACGGTTCCGACTACTACATGTAACGCTTCATTCGTGCAAAGTGCTAGCGCGCCGTACGGGGTTCGGCGCCTCCACACAAGGTGCCTGGCGCAACGCGGTGAGGGTCCCCCCGCTCGAACGGGCGTCGAGCTCCTCGGGCGGCGGGTTGGGGCTGAACCATGTATCGACACGCTCCGACAGCACCCAAAAGCGTCGTTCGGGCTCCAGCGGCGCGACGCTTCGGTGTTGACCGTGGCGACCATACGCCGTCGTCTCCAACCAGAAGCAAACGCCGACCGCGCCAGGGGCGTAGAGGTGGGCGGCGCCGCTGACGACGTCGGCGACATCCAGGTGAACCACCTCGCCGCTCGCCGCCCGCGCCTGAATCTTGCGGCGCCCTGACGCCACGCGGATTTCCACGCCGGCAGCGGGGCTCTCAGCGGTGCTCGGGCCGAGCTCGGCGACGCCGCGGTCGTCCACGAACACTTCTATTCGGTGCGGCGTGAGGTTCACGATGCGCAGTGTCGGGTGGTGCAAGTAGTAGAGCGACGGCGCCGCAATGAACGCGAGCAAGGCACCATTCGCCATCCAAGGGCTCAACCACGGCTCACGCCCCCGCGCGGGTTCGGCATCGAGCCCATTAGCGTCGGCGAGCTCCGACGCGAAGCGCGAGGAAACCAGGAACAAGCGGCCCGACCGAGTGAACCACGCGGCGCGGGTAATCGCGGCGTGACCCGACGCCCGAGAGCGGCGCCAGAGCGCAGCGAAGCCGACGGGGAGCAGACCGAAGCTCACCGCCAGGGGAACGAACCCGACAAACGAAAGCTCCGGCCACGCTAGCGGGAGCCCAGCCGTCGCCGCCATGCCCAAGAGCGCCGACGCCAGCGCCACGCTGAGCACGTGGGTGGACGCGCTCGACGCATGCTTGAGGCAGGCCGAGCAGTAGGGAACGATGACCGCGAGCCTGTCTCCGCTTCGGGTCTCTCGGCGCGAAACTCCCGCCGGTTCGCCGCAGCACGAGCAACTGGCTGGAAACAGCAGCCCGTCGGTCCCCACGCGGATCTCCCGGCCCTCGGTCACCCGACCGCGCAGCCGTTCGATTGTCGCGCCCAGCACGACCCTGTCTGACACGGTTGGTCCGGCTGCGGCAAATCTGGGCCTTTGTCCGCCCGACGCGCCGACGATAGGACCCCCCCGACCGAGTTGCTAGGACACCCTGGTGCCGGAGCTCAACGAGCCGCAAGCCGAAGCCGTCGCCAAAGTAGACGGCCCGCTGCTCGTGTTTGCGGGCGCGGGCAGCGGCAAGACCCGGGTGATTACCTACCGAGTCGCCAACCTGCTCGCGGAGCATCGGGTGCCGCCCTACCGGATCTTGGCCGTCACGTTCACGAACAAGGCGGCTGGGGAAATGCGCTCGCGGCTCGAAGAGCTCGCGGGACCAGAGGTCACCCGCGATCTCTGGGTGGGCACTTTCCATTCGACGTGCGCCCGACTCCTTCGACGCTATCACGCCGAAGTCGACCTCAAGCGCGAGTACGTCATCTACGACACGTCGGACCAGAAAGCGGTGGTCAGTCGGATCATCAAAGCGATGAAAGTCGACGACCGGCGCTATCCGCCCAAGCTCGTGCTCTCGCGCATTCACACCCAGAAACGGGACGGGATCCGACCTCGCGAGGTCGACATCACCCCGAACTTCGACGAGACGACGGTCGAGATCTTCGAGGCGTATCAACGTGCGCTCGCGCAGGCGAGCGCGGTGGATTTCGAGGATCTGATCGTGCACGTGATGCGAATCGCCGAGAACCCGGAGAGTCGCGGCGGAGAAGAGCTCCGGCGCCAGTTTCGGCACGTATTGGTAGACGAATTCCAAGACACCAACTCAGCTCAGTATCGCCTCGTGCGCGCCATCGCCGCGCGCGAGCGCAACCTCTGCGTGGTCGGAGACGACGACCAGTCGATCTATCGATGGCGCGGCGCCGACATCCGCAACATCCGAGGCTTCCGCCGCGACTTCCCCGATGCCACGGTGATCAAGCTCGAGCAGAACTACCGCTCGACCGCGAACATCGTGTCCGGAGCGCTCGGAATCATCGCCCGAGCGCACGAGCGCGAGCCGAAAGAGCTCTGGACCGAGGCCGAAGCGGGGGAAAAGATCGTCGTTCGCTCGGTGCGCGACGAACGAGGCGAAGCACAGTACGTCGCGCAAGAAGTCCAGCGACGCATCGACGAGGGCACGAACCCGGACGAGATCGCCATTTTCTATCGAGTCCACGCCCAATCGCGTGTGCTCGAAGAGGCGATGCGGGTCTCGAGCATCCCATACCAAGTCATCGGCGGGATGAAGTTCTTCGAGCGCGCCGAGGTCAAGGACTTGATCGCCTACCTTCGGCTCGTCGACAACCCCGCGAGCGACGCGGACTTGCTTCGCATCATCAACGTGCCGGCTCGCGGCATCGGCGGCAAGACCGTGACGAAGCTGCTCGAGGTCGCCGCCGACAACGATACGAATGCCTACGCCGCGCTCGGCGTCGCAGTGCGGGGCGGCACCCTGGGAACCGGCGCGAAGAAAAAACTCTCGGCGTTTCTCGAGCTACTCGACACGGTGCGCAGAGACGCGGCTCGACTGCTGCCGAGCGAGCTTGCGAAGAAAATCCTCGAGCTGACGCACTACGAGAGTCAGCTCCGAGAAGCGGACACCGCCGAAAGCGACGCTCGACTCGAAAACTTGAAAGAGCTCGTGGGCTCGATCGTCGAATACGAGGCCGAAGCCGACGAAGCTGGCGACACACCGAGCATCAGTGGATACCTCGAGAGAGTGACGCTCGTTTCCGATGTCGACACGATGACCGACGACCCGAAGGTGGCGCTCATGACGGTGCACAGCGCCAAAGGCCTCGAGTTCGACTCGGTCTTTTTGACCGGCATGGAGGAGGAAATCTTCCCGTACCGGGGGCTCGACGCCGCAGAGGTCGAAGAGCTCGACGAGGAGCGACGGCTCGCCTACGTCGCGGTCACCCGAGCCCGAAAGCGATTGTTCATCACGCACGCTCCGATGCGCATGCTGTTCGGACAGACCCGCTACTTGGAACCGAGCCGTTTCCTCGCGGACTTGCCCGAAGACGTCGTCGAGCGCGAAGGTTCGATTTGGGGGAGCCAAAACGCGGGTGGTGCCGGGCGGTGGCCCTCACCGGCGTATGCCCGACCGGGGCGATGGCCCGGGCTGCCCGAGCCCCGGAGTTCCAAACCCGCGCTCGCACCTGGCGAACGGTACGTCGATGCCGACGCGTTCGACGACATGCACGAAGAAGGAGTCCACGTGCGGCCGGGCGATCGAGTGGTGCACCAGCGCTTCGGCCGAGGCGTCGTCGAAAAGGTGGAGCCCGGCGCCGACCCGAAGATCGTCGCCAAGTTCCCAGGCTATGGCAGCAAGAAAGTCCGCGCGGACTTTCTCGAACGAAGCTGAAGCGCCCTCAGAGGCCCTTCACGCAGACATCGGCACCGCTGACGGTGACGGCCCGAGCGTCCTCCTCGACTTCGAGCTGCTTCACCACGCCGTCGTCGACGACCATGCTGAAACGCTTGCCGCGAGTCCCGAGACCGGCGCCGCTGCCGTCCATCTCGAGCCCGAGCGCCTGGGTGAGCTCGCCGTTGCCGTCGGGGAGCAAGCCGATTTTCCCATCGGGATCGAGCGCGGCACCCCAGGCTTTCATCACGAAGGGATCGTTGACCGACAAGCAAGCGACGTCATCGACGCCCTTGCCGCGGATCGCGTCGGCTTCCTGCACGTAACCGGGAAGGTGGGTGTTCGAGCAGGTCGGCGTGTAGGCGCCAGGAACCGAAAAGACGACGACTTTCTTTCCTTTGAAGTACTCGTCCGTCTTGACGTCCTCCAGGCCATCAGCGCCCAGGCGCTTGAGAGTGACAGAAGGAATTCGATCTCCAACCTTGATTGCCATGATGCCTCGATCGGTATGTCGGGTGAATGGGGGACGACAGAGAAGCCCCGGTGGCGCTCCGGAGTCAAGACGCAGCGCACCGCAATGGGCCGCGGCGGTTGAGTGGCGTTCCGATTGTCGGCTACGATCCGGGCCCCGATGAAAAAGCGCCTCGCGATGCTCGAGCAGATGACCTCGTCGGATCAGGCGGATTCCTTCGCGTGGTACGCGCTCGCCCTCGAGTACAAGAGCGCGGACCGGATCGAGGAATCACTCCAGACGTTCGAGACACTGCGGGAGAAAGACCCCGACTATCTCGCGATGTACTTGATGGCCGGACAATGCCTCATCGACGAGGATCGCAACGCCGACGCCGTGCCTTGGCTCGAACAGGGCATCGAGCTGGCAAAGAAAAAAAGCGACAACAAAGCACTGAGCGAGCTCCAAGCCGCCCTCGGCCAGGCGTGCAGCTGAGCTCGCAGCAGCCGGCTGCCTATCCGACCGCTGGCGGTGGGATGGACCAATTGAAGGAACCCGGCGCACCGTCCTCTGGCTCCACCGGCGGCGGCGCATCGTCTTCGGCGGCGCCAAGAAAATCCATGATTTCCGCGCGACGCGCATAAGCGTCCGAGCGCCCGAGATCGATGAGGCGACGGGCGAAGCCACCGTCGAAGAGAAGGTAGCTCGCGAGATCGGCATCGTCCGAGGCTCCGACGTCGAGAACCTTGAGGAGCTGCTTGGTGATCACGGGGCCGCCGGCGATCTTTCCGCGGCGAATGTGATCGGCGGCGATGTGACCGATGCCTTCGGTCGGACGGAGCACCAGGGTTTGAATGGGACGGAACTCGTGCGCGCCCCGACGAACCGCAGCGTCATTGAGCTTCGGCACGAAATCGGGCCCAAACGCGGACACTCCGCTCGCCATCATGTTGTTGAGCAGGTTCACCATCCCCAGATCGTTGTCGAGATGGTCCAGAAGAAGCGCATTCATGATCTTGCCCAGTAAGAACGGCAGGCTCGGCGCCTTCTTGTGCGAGCTCGTCGGATGGGTGACCCCGCGAACGAGCTTCGACGTGCCGACGACCATGACGTGCGTCGCGCCCAAGCGCACTGCTGGCGCGATCGGCGTGTTCTGACGGACGCCACCGTCGATGTAGAGCTGATTGCCCACCCGAACCGGGGGAAAAAGCAGCGGAATGGCCGCAGACGCTAGAGCGTGGTGCGGTCCGATGCGGTCGGCCCGAATCAATGTGCGCGGCGGCGCACGGGTCGGCAGGGCCGTGCCCGGGCCGGTCTGCATGAAGATGACGGTCCTGCCGGTGGAAACCTCCGTCGCGGAAACGCTCAGCGCCCGGAGCTTGCCTTGGCGCATCGTCCGCGTGATCGCTCGCCAGGGGATCTCGCGCTGTACGAGCTTGGCCATCGGCGTCACGTCGAACAAACCCGAGCCGTCTCCACCGCCGAACAGCATGCGGGGCAGCCCGATGACGTGCTTGACCCCGAAACCGAGTACGGCGTCGAGGCTCATCCCGCTCCAGACGTCCACCAGCCGTCGAACCCCGAGCACGGGATCGCTCAAGTGGGCGGCGAGGTAGGCGCTGTTGATCGCCCCCACGCTGGTACCGCACAGCACGTCGACCCGCGGCACCGCGCCGCGAAGCCGCTTCAGCTCGTCGAACAGAAACCAAAGAACGCCGGTTTCGTAGGCGCCACGCGCTCCACCGCCGGAAAGGATGAGCGCGAGCCGTCGCTGTGCGGGGGGTGCGGACCGCGTCACTACGTCGAGACGCTACCCTTCCCGTCCCCGGAAAGCACATTTTCGATCTGCCAGCCCACGCCGCCTGCGGGATTGGTGCTCGCGGCTCTCGTCCGATCGAGCTCGCCACCATCGGTACCGTCGAGCAACACCCGCGCGAGTGGTCTCTGCCGATAGAGCCGACGGAGGTGCGGATCGCGCACCCAATCGTGGATCGCCTGCGCGTAGACCGCGGCGCGCCGCTTCATTTCGACCGCCTGAGGCGAGCCTGCGCGTTCGAGCGCTTCACAGCAGAGCGCCCGGGTCTCGAGCCCGAACTCGGACCCCTGCACGGTCTCGATGGCACCCATCGCGGTGGTCGCGAGCAAAATGCCCGTGTGCTGCTCACCGATGTCGACGCGAGCCGCCGCTTCGGCGGCCATCGCGTAGAAATGAAACGCGACGTAGGCCTGAGCCTCGGCCGCCTGTCGCGCATCGAACGCGTGCATGACTGCCGCGCCGGAGTCCCCCATTCCTCGACACAAGAGCGAGCGAAGAATCTTCTCGTGAACAGAATCGTAGGCGCTCCCGGTGACGGCGGTCAGCGCGCCCGCGTCGCCGACCAACGTATCGGCGGCGTCGAGATCTCCCGCCTCGAGCAGCACCTCGGCGGTGCAAAGCGCGGTATCGGCGCGCGCGTCCTGGTCTTCGTAGCGTTCGTGGGCCTCGCGGGCTCGACCGAGGTAAGCGAGCGCCCGCGGCACGTCCCCGAGCCGAGCGTAGGACTGGCCAATGTTGCTCAAGGTCTTGGCGATCTGAAATCGGCCGCCAATCGCGAGATCGATGCGGATGGCGTCGAGGGCCAGCGCAATCGCGTCCTCGAACCGCGCGAGCACGAACAGCGCGTACGCGAGCGAGTTCTTCGTGCGAGCTTCGAGACGCCGCGCCCCCGCTTTTCGACAAATGCCGATGGCCTCGGCATGTGCCGCCACCGCCTCGTGCACCCGGCCCACCCGACGCAGCAACGTGCCGCGAGCCCGCAACACCTCGGCGCGGAGACGCGCGGGCACCTTCGGGTCATCCGCCGAGTCGAGCGCTCGGTCACAAGCAGCCAGCGCCCCTTGCATGTCACCGAGATCTCGCAGCATCTCCGCCATGAGCGATTGCGCGCTCACTTCCAGAACCGCGGAGCCCGCTTGGCGAGCGACCTGCTCGGCCTTCTGCGCTGCCGTGAGCCCCTTCGCCAAGTGTCCGGCGTCGAGATTCATGCGCGCGGTCGCCAACAATGCGGTCGCCACCCAATACGGTTTGCCGCTCACCCGCGCCAGCCGACGCAATGCGCCGAGGTGCTTCTTTCTTTCGCGCCACCGACCGCGCACTCGATAGATGGCTTCGAGCGCCTCGTGGGCCTCCATGCTGCGGAAGTCCTTCTCGTCGAGCAACGCCACGCCGCGCCGGTAGTAGCGGGTGGCGAGCTGGGTCTGATAGCTCGTGCGTGCGGCGCGGGCCGCTTCGAGATAGAAGTCCGCGGCGCGGTTCCGATCCTGCCCTTTGGCAAAGTGCCGACCGACGATGGCCGCCGTCAGCCCCCTGGCCAACCGGGTGTCGGCCAGGTGGTCTCCGAGGCGAAGATGCATGCGCGCCAGATCGGTCTTGTCGAGCGACATGTAAGCGACGTCGCGCGTCAACGGGTGCCGCACGTCGACGCTGTCGTCGGTGCTGTCGCACAAACCTCGCGCGCACAGGCGCGCCACCGCCTCTTCACACTCCTCCTCGGTCAGCGCCTCGAGGGCTTGCATCTTGAGCGGTCCCCCGGACACTGCCAACCAGTCCACGATGACGTGCTCCTCGGCGGGCAACTCGGTCAGTCGATCCGCGATCAACTGCTCGAGCGTCGACGGCAGCGGCATCGCCGCGTCGCCGGGACGCTCGATGCGGGCGAGCTCGTGAGTGCCGTCTTCTCGTTCTCGAATTTCGAGCGTGCCTCGCTCGAGCAGAGCGTCGACCATCTCGAGGAGAAAAAACGGGTTGCCCGCCGCACGAGGCAGTAGGTCCGCGCAAACGGCCGCCACACCCTCGCTCGCGCCGAGGCGAGCCTGGAGCAGCCGAATCTGACTTTCCGCCGACAGTCCCTTGATCTCGATTCGGACGAGTCCCTCGAGCGCCCCTTCGATGCGTTCGCTCGGTCGCGCCACGACGATGGCCATGATCGGCAAGGGATCTCCGCGACTGACGAGCGCGGCGAACAGCTCGGAGCTCGGTCTATCCGCCCACTGAGCGCTCTCGACCACGACCACCAAGGGCTGCTCCGCCGCCGTAACGGCAAAAAACCTCCTGAGCCCGGCCGCCACGAGCCGCCGATGAAGCGCCACGTCGGCTTCGTCGCCGAACTCCGCCGCCTTGCCGGTGACCAGCAGCGTCAACGCATCGATCATCTGCTCGCCATTGCGACCCGTCGCGAAATCTCCGATGACGTTCTGAACTTCGGCGCGCACCTGTTCGGCCGGCGCGTCCGGCTCGGTTTCGAGCAGCTCACGAACCCATTGCGCCGCGTTGCCAAACGGCAGGTCGCTCCTCGCAGGAGAACACTCGACCCGAAGGACCCGAGCATCCGGCGGAAGCTCGGACAGAAAAGCGTTCACGACGGCGCTCTTGCCGATGCCCATCTCCCCGATGACCAAGCGGCTGACGACCTTGCCCAGCTGGCCGTCCGCCGTCGAAACCGACTTGTGATAACCCGCCTGCAAGTCCGCGAGCTCCGCGTCGCGGCCAATCAGGTCGGTGGATGCGAGCGCCACCGCTTGCAGCTTTTCGTCGCGGGTCAGCGGTCGAACCAACGAGTAGATGCGCATTTGCGCCGGGAGCTTCCGGTCGGCGGCGTCCTCGATGTCGATGTTCGGCGCGTCCCCCCAGACGAAATCGCGACGCACCAACCGATAGAGGCCGCCAGCCACCCACGTTCCACCCGCGGGCGCGTGATCCCCCAGCAGCTGGGAGAGGTAGTTGGCGGGCTCCTGGAGCGAATGATTGATGAGGTGGCCGGCTTCGTCCCGTTCGCCGGTGGCGATGCCGCGGACTACTCCCACACTCGCGCGGAGCTGCACCGTCATGCCATCACACGCGCCGGCGATGGCTTCGTGCACGTCGACGGCGAACCAGGCCGCGTCGGTCGCCGCCCGGGCGGGATCCGCCATGAGACCGACGACGGCGCTCGCTGCGCCGAGTTTTCTCTCGACCTCGCTCGGCCCCTGGCTGTCGTGCTCCCACGTCAGCCGAGCCCCGCGCTTGAACGCAATCTCGTCGAGAGTCAGGCGTAGCTGGGCCGCGAAGCGAGCGGAGTTCGCTGCCCCGACGGATTCTTCGAGCTCGCTCAGCCCGAGCAGGCGCAGGGTGACCACGGCGACATGCCGCACTTCTCGACCGGCCCGGTCCCGAAGCCTCCGGGACGGACGCACGGGTCCAGTGGCTTCGCGCTCACCGTCGTCGACGCTGTCGCCGCCAACGGAAGAGGCGCGTTCGCTGGCCTCGCCGTAGGCCGCGTCCCCAGCTTCGGGATTCTCGACACCCGGCGACGTGTGCTCGCGACTGACGAGCTGTCCAACGACGCCTTCGAGCACATGCGAGTCGACCAGCACCTGTTTCTGAAAAAGCGTGCGAGTGATCGCGCCCGCCATGTCGCGAGCCGTCTGGTATCGGTCCTCCTTGTTCTTCGCCAGAGCTCGCATCACGATTTGCTCGAGCTCGTTGGGAACGTCTCGAGCGAACATGCTCGGCGGCTCCACGGCGCCCGACCGCACCGCGTCCAGCAGCTCTTGACCCTCGGCGGCGCCGTGCAGAGGGCGTCCGGCGAGCAGCTCGTGGAACATCACCCCCAACGAGTAGATGTCGGTGCGCCGATCGACACGCTCGCCTCGCGCCTGCTCCGGCGACATGTAGCCGGTCTTGCCTTTGAGAACACCGACTTCTTCCCGAAACAGATTGGCCGTCGCGATACCGAAGTCGGCGATCTTCACCGCCCCCTCGAAGCTCAGGAGCACGTTCTGCGGGGACACGTCGCGGTGCACGATGTCGAGCGGCGCACCGCCTTCGTCTTTTCGTTCGTGCGCGTAGTGAACGCCCTTGGCGACTTCGGAAATGATGTAGGCGGCGACGTAGGGCGGGACACGCACGCCCTTCGACTTGGCCCCGCGCATCATCTTTCGGAGGTCGGGCCCTTCGACGTACTCCATGCTGAGGAGCTGGCCTTCGTCGCCATAGTCCTGAAAATCGTAAACCTGAACGATGTTCGGGTGATTCAGCCGCGTGGCGAGCTGAGCCTCTTCGGCGAACATCGCCTGAAATCGCCTCGACGATCCGTGCGACGGGAGGATTCGCTTGACGACCAAGAGCTTGTAGGTGCCCTCGGCCCCTCGCTTCTTCGCGAGGAAAACCTCCGCCATGCCGCCGGCGCCCAGACGCCGAATGATCTCGAAGTCCGCGAGCCTTTGCGGGTCGGAGCGGCCAGGCGGATCGCTCATGACGAGGGCCCGCCGGGGGCCGCAGAAGCAACCAACGACAAGTCGATGGACAAGGTACGGTAGCGTACGTTAGCGCTTTCCGGCTTGCACGTGGATTGTCCCCGAGAGGTGTGTAGACTTCCGGGACCGATGAGTCGCCTCGCCCACGCGGCAACGATCGCTTTGATCGCTCTGATGCCGGCGTGCACTGGGGCGCATGGGCAAAGCGGACCGAAGTCGCCCAAAGTCCCCGTCGGGCCGATCCACGCGGTCCCCGTCGACGACGCACAGTTTGCACCGAAGCTCCATCAGCTCCTCATCGACGGCGCACCAACACAGGATCGCATGAACCTCTTGGTCGGCGTGGTTCGCCGACAGCTACAACGAGCCGGAGCGCAGTTTCGCAGCGGTCAACGCGATGCAGGTTTGGCGGCGCTCACCGGAGCCTTCTACCTCGTGCGACCCAGCGAGCTTCGCGACGAGATGCTGCAAGGCGGCAACGACAGTCTGAGCTACGCGGCGCGCGAGGTCGCCCGAATGGGGGACGAAGGTCGCTCGACCGCGCTCTACGAAATGCTGTCGAGATCGCTTCCTGCCAGTCGACGCAACGACACAAAAACGCACCTCACCGAGCTTCGTCGCTGGGCAAGCGCGACCCGGAAACCCGGAACCATGCAAGCCTACGGCGCGGCGCAGCGGACTGCGGTGCGCCGCGCGCTGCTCGAGCCCACCCGAGCGAACGTCGAGGCGGCCAATTCGACCACCGTCGAATGGATCCGACACTCGTTCGAACTCGGCTCGGAGAACCTTCCGCCGCGAAGCCACTTCGAGCGCGAAGAGGCGATAGAAGCGCTCCGGGCTAGACGCGCGGGGGCTGCGACTCTGGTTGGCCTCTACCTTCGTTTCGGCGATCCCGCAGGCGCGCTCGCTGCGCTCGAAGCGGCCGAGCTCACGCGCTTGGTCCATCCCGGCATTCACGAGCGACTCGAAGCCATCGTCGACAACCAAGACCCCGAGGCTTGGTGGGATCTCGTTCAGCTCTACGAGTCCGCGACGTCGCCGGAGCTACCAGAAACTGCGATCGATCCCCTGCTGGCGGATGCCGCCGCGTGGGGTGCATCGCTCGAGCTCTATCGTGTCGACCCGAACAGCATGCGAAGCGGCTTGGCAATGGCCCAACGTCTGCTCGACTTGGGCATGGTCGAAGCAGCGCCGATCGCGCTCGAAGGTGCGCTCGGTGGGGACCCGGGGCCACGGGAGGCGAGCGCGGCACTGGCGCTTCTTCACCAGGCGATCGTCACGCAATCGGATCAGGGCAACGGTGCTGGTGCGCGCCGCACGTTCCAGGCCGCAAGAAGAATCGTCGATCTGGCTGCGGGGCCCGAGCTCGCTGGCCGAGTGCGGCCGAGCGCGGCGCGGCTACGGTACGTCATAGGCGCAATTGAAATACGGGCCGGTGAGCTCGAGCTCGCCCGTCCGCACATCGCCGATTCGGTGAAAACCGAACCGAGCATCGCCGCCTTTTCACTTCTCGCGTCGATCGATCGCCAACGAGGGGACGCCGCCGCCGCGATCCAGTCTCTGGAAGCGCTCATCGCCTTGGCGCGCGCAGGGCACGATCCGCTTTCGGAGGCCGAAGCCCATCTGACGGCGTTCGAGATCCACCGAGACAGCGGCGACAGCCGGGCGGCGTCATCGCTGAAACAAGCCCTCCTCCGCATTCTCGACGCGCGCCAGTCCGTCCGAAGCGCACCCGCGCTGGGACGCGCCGAGCGACTACTCGCACGCGTTCTCGACCACTACGGGGAAAACAAGGGCGCGCGCCGCGCCACCGAGCGCGCCTACGAGCTCGCCGGGGCGAACCTCCAGGAGATCACCGCCACGACGATCGAAGCGGCGCGCCGAGCCGTGACCCGCGCCGACCTCGGAGAATCGCGAGCCGCCGCGCGGCGCGCCATCGAAGCCGACCTCGAGGACGACGACATCGTGTACGTCGCGCTATGGCTCTTGCTCGTCGAGCGCACCCTCGGCGAAGTCGGCGATGGCACGGTCGAAGACGCCATGTCGAGAATCGATGGCGGCGGCTGGCCCTCTCGGCTTCGCGCTTGGGCCGTGGGCAAGCTCCCGGACGCCGGGCTTCAAAAAGCCGCCCGCTCGACGATCGAACGGGTCGAAGCGCGCTTCTACGTCGCGATGATGGCCCGAGCAAAAGGCAAGAAAGCCATGGCCCTCACCGAACTCGAAAACGTCGCGAAGAGCCCCGCTATCGACCTCGTCGAGGTGACGATTGCTCGGGACCTCGTGGCGGCGTCGAAAAAACCACCGGCGCTCGAGCTGCCGAGCGGCGTCACGGTCCCCTGACCGAACCCGGCGCAGGGCTAGAGCTGCGGTTTTCGGCCGAGCAATTTCTCGGCGAGCATCTCGCCGAGCTCTTCGGTGAGCAGGCGCTCGACGCGAGACTCCTTGGTCCGACGCTCGCCCTCGTCGTCCCAGAGAAACTCGATGCCCATCCCCGCGGGGTTCGCTTTGCTCGCGTCGTCGGTGCTCGTGGTCCACATGACCTTGCCGCGCAGCCGCAACGGCTCTTCGAGTTGAGGAATGCCGAGCGCGAACACGAACTCCGTCCCGATGTCGAGCGGGCGCTCGGTGCCGATGAACGTCCCACCACGAGAGATGTTCTTCGTGTAGTCGGCGAAGAACGTGTTGAGACGGCGGTATTCGACCTTGAGCTCGATTGGTGCCCGAAAATCCCTGCGCCGGTCGTCCTCCTCCGTCATCGGAGGACCAGGGTAGTCGCCGGACGCCCGAGCGGCCAGCCCCAAGGCGCTCTCCGCGCGGGAGCCGGCCCAGCGAGGACATGGTATGAGACACGGCGTGCGCGACCCGTACGAGGTGCTCAGCGTCGGTCAGCGTGCGTCAGATGACGAGATCAAGCGAGCCTTTCGCAAACTCGCCGCCAAGTACCATCCTGACAAGAACACCGCCCCCGAGGCGGGCCAGCGCTTCAACGAGATCAACGACGCCTACCAGTTGTTGAGCGACCCGAACAAACGTCGCATGTACGACAGGTTCGGAGCGTCCGCGTTCGCGGGGCCCGCCGGGGGTGGCGGCCCGGGCGGCGTCGGTGTCGACATCAACATCGGCCTCGACGGCTTGTTCGGCGACATCTTGAACGCCTTCGGAATACGAACCGGTGAGCGCGGGAACATCAAGAAGCGTCTCAAGATCCAGTTCCAAGAGGCCGCCCTCGGGTGCAAAAAAGAAATCGAATACGAACGGGTCGACGTCTGCGACCGCTGCCGAGGCCGAGGCGGCGAGCCGGGGACGCCTGTCGACATGTGTACGGCTTGCAACGGCCAAGGAAAGGTGCGGTTCCAACAGGGCGTGCTCCCTCTCGCGGTCGAACGCGCGTGCTCGAGCTGCCACGGCTCCGGCCGGATCCCCACCAAGCCGTGCAGCGGCTGCTCGGGGGTGGGGTTGCTCAAGCGTTTGCGCACCCTCGAAGTCTCCGTGCCCGCAGGGGTGGAGGCCGGCTCGAGTCGCGTGATCGAGGGCGCGGGAAACCGCACGGGCCCCGACGGCCCTGCCGGCAATCTCGAGCTGATCATCGAAATCGAGACGCATCCACTTTTTCGCCGCGACGGAAGCGACGTCATCTGCTCGATGCCCATCACGTTCGCGCAGGCTGCGCTCGGCGGCGAGTTCGACGTGCCCACTCTCGAAGGAAAAGTGAAGATGCGGGTTCCACCCGCCACCCAGCCAGGCTCGGTCCTGCGGATCCGCGGCAAGGGAATGCCGCACCGACTGCGCTCGGGTCGTGGAGACCAACTCGTCGAAGTCTCGGTGGAGGTTCCGACCCAGCTCAGCGACAAAGCGCGGTCTCTCATCGAAGAGCTCGCGGGCGAGCTCGGCGAGGACGTCCAGCCACAGCAGCGCACCTTCGTCGAGAAGCTGAAGAACCTCTTCGGTTAGTTGCTTAGCCTCCGGACGGGCCGGAAGGCGCGAACCTCACCTGGGGCGAGCGCCGCCGGCGGTTGAGGGGCCGCCGAGTTTTGTACGCCATCACTGATCCAGGGGACTAGTGCCGCGTCTCAAGAGTCGCGAAGGGAATTCGCGCGGCACGTATTCTCGCACAGCTCGGGATTTCGGCGGGAGACGCGGCACTCGCGGTGCGAAGCACCGCAAGGAAACAGGGAAGGGTCTGTCTACAGCAGTGGCGACCCGTAACCGCTGGCGGCCCTCACCCGAGGGGGGCCGTCGGCGGTTACGATTGTTACTTTCGAGACAGAGCACTAGTGTGGTGGACCAGGAGTCCACCACACTCTGGAAAGAATCGGGACACGGATCAGATCTGTGCCTTTTGCCGTCAAGACTCGGCAGCCTCGCCCCGGAGGGGCCGCCGAGTCTTGTAAGCAATCACAGATCCAGGGGACTAGCCTGGGGAAATCATGAAGGGTCAAAAGATCGGAATGCTCGGAGCGGGCAACATGGCCGGCGCGCTCATCCGGGGGATGATCGCCGGCGGAACGGTCGAGGCGGCGCAAATCGGCGCGAGCGACGTGCGCTCCGACCACCTCGACGACCTGGCCGCCGAGCACGGCATCACCAAGTTCGCCGCCAACGACGATCTCATCGCGTGGTCCGACGTGCTCGTACTCGCGGTCAAACCCCAGGTGATCGACCGGGTGCTCGAAGCGAGTCGCAACTCCTTCGGCCCAAAGACCCTCGTGGTCTCGATAGCCGCGGGTGTACCCATCAGTGTCATCGAATCCCAGTTGCCACCGGGCGTTCGTGTGGTGCGGGCGATGCCGAACACGGCGGCCATCGTCCTGGCCGGTGCCACGGGGGTGGCACCGGGATCCCACGCGACCCCCGAAGACGTCGAGCTTGCTCGCGCCCTGTTCGACGCCGTCGGCCGCACCGTGGTGCTCGACGAGTCGCTCATCGACGCCGTGACAGGCCTGAGCGGCAGCGGGCCAGCCTACGTCATGCTCATGATCGACGCGCTCGCCGACGGCGGAGTGAAGGTCGGACTGCATCGCGATACCGCGCTCTTGCTCGCCGCGCAGACTGTCTACGGTTCAGCCAAGCTGCTTCTAGACACCGGCGAGCACCCTGGGCGCCTCAAGGACATGGTGACTAGCCCCGGCGGAACCGCCATCGCTGGCTTGCACACACTCGAATCCGGCGGGCTTCGGCGAACGCTCATCGACGCGGTGGACACCGCCACTAAACGCGCCATCGAGCTCGGCGAAATCATGAGCGCCAAGCTCGACAAGGGACGATGACGATGGCCAAAAAAGTCAGCATCTATCACAACCCCAAGTGCTCGAAGAGCCGGCAGACCCTGGCCCTGCTCGAGGAGCAAGGCGTCACGCCGGAGGTCATCCTCTATTTGCAGTCCCCACCGTCGGCGAAACGTGTCACCGAGATCGTCGACATGCTCGGCATCGAGCCACACGATTTATTGCGGAAAAAGGAAGCCCCCTACAAGGAGCTCGGTCTGACGCCGTCGAGCTCGAAGGCCGCGATCGCCAAAGCCATCAACCAGCACCCGATCTTGCTCGAACGACCGGTGGTGGTCGTTGGCAAAAAAGCCGCCATCGGGCGTCCGCCCGAAAACGTGCTCGAAATTCTCTAGCTCACTCGACCCATTCGACGGTGGTCTCGGGCATCGTGCGGTATCGCGAGTCGATCTCGTCCATCAGCTCGAGCCACCAGGCTTCCATCTTCGGCCCGTTGGTTCGGACGCTGTCGGTGAAGAACGTGCCGCGCACGCACTCCGACTCCCCGTCGGTGCCAGTGCCTGGGCGGCAGCGACCGTCCACGAAGACGAGAATCGCCTTCGGTAGGCGCGTCACGGACGAGTCCGCCGAGCTGTTCATCCAGTTCTGGAGGAACAGCAGCGAAGCCTTGAGGTCCTCGGGGGTCTGGCCATAGCCGTGCAGCATGTAGATGACGGGATAGGTCTTGTTTCGGCTTCCGACGTTGCCATACCCCGGCGGGAACACGACCGAGACCGGCCCCGTGCGTCCACGGCTGTCAGTGAAATCGAAGTCGCAGGCGCCATTGGGAATGCACTGCTCGACGTCGGGATCGGGCGCGAGGCTCGACGAGTCGTCGAGAGTCGTCGGTGCGTCCGGCCAACGAGACCCGATGTAGTAGAGCGCCGCTTGTAGCCGCCGAACGATTTCGTCCGCAGTCCCGACGTGCTGGCCGCTGCCCCGCGTGATGTTGTTGTCGCTCGGGTCGATGTGACCGTAGCGGTAGAGCACGCCGCCGGGGACGTCCTCCCAGGGAATGTTGCCGGCGACGAACTGCGCCGCATCCGCCGGGTCCTGCCCAGGGATGTATTGGGACCCGGTGTAGTAGTGCACGACTCGCCCGCGCGCGCTCCACGCACCGATCAATGCCTGGGCGTCGACCCCGAAGTTGAAGAGGTCACGGGTTCCGCCATCCGACCAGATGTCGATCCGGGCGAGCGCATCGTCGGTCAGCTCGTTCGGGTGAGTCCCGAAGGGCTGTCGCTCGATGACGGTTCGAGTGTCCCGCTCGAGGAAGGTCTGCAACCCTAACGAGCGGTCGTAGGTCCCGTTGCCCTCCCCGAAGTCGTAGGGACTGGCCATGGTGTTCGCCACCCCATCGAGCCCGACATCTTGGAAAGGCTCGCCGGTGTCCCACCTGAGGTTGTTCTCGGTCCCGGCGGGGTTGAACTGCGGGTGCCAGTCGTCGTTCGCCGGATCTTCGTTGACACCGACTTCGTAGCCCGGCTCCTGATCGCTCGCGAGGCCGTCGGGACCGACGTCCGAATACGGCTCGTGACCCGAGCGGATGATGGGCTCGTCCTCGTCGCGTACGCCGTTGTCGTTGTAGTCGACGGCGAGCGCAACCTCGAGCGGCTTGTCGTTGAAGCCGGGCTTCCACGTGTTCGCATAAGGCGACAGCGTCTCGTCTTGAGGCGTGCCGTCACACACCGTGATGACGGGGAATGTCCCGTTGGGGTTGAACTCGTCGTCGAAGTAATTCGTCAGCCGCAGCACGTTGCCGCAGCGCTCGGCCGGGCAGGCGTCGAACAGGGTCTGCTGAGCGGCATTGTCCGGGTGCATGTCGATGGGATCCACCCAAGACACGCACGATCGGTCGCTCCGGTTGCCCATGACCGACGGATCGGTCGGCGATACTCCGGCAGGCAGGTTCTCTGCCCCGGCCATCGTGTTGTGACCGTTCGGGTTGCCGAACATCAACGCCAGATCGCGGAAGATCTGCACGTACTCGGACCGGTCGAACGTTCCGCCGTTGCCCTCTTTCGGAAACTCGTACCACCACTGGTTGAACGATTGGGAATGCTCGTAAGGCAGCGTCGGCGTCAGGAGCGGCGCGACTCCACTCGGTGTCACGCCGTCGTTCGGCAAGAAGCCCCCGACGTGGTTCTGTTCGATGTGGCCGATCAACCACGTCCAATCGACGGGGCCACC
>JAJDAH010000300.1 GCA_029261965.1 Polyangiaceae bacterium | reverse complement strand
GCCTGACGGTGGCCGGCCCCGGATCGTTCTCGAACACGTGACCGTCGGCGGACACGGCGTAGATCTTCTCGTCCACGCCGTGCAGAGCGTTGACCGTGACGGGGCACGCCGGCTCGAAGCCGCAGGTCGGAAAGCCGGGCTCCTCGCGCGCCCAAGCCCCGTCGATGACCTGCCAGCCGAGCACTTCGTTGGGATCGAAGATCGGCGAAGGGACGCCCGTCGCGAAAAACGTGTCGAGGCCGGCTCCCCAGATCTTGCCGAGCGCCACCGACTCTGGCGGGGCCTCGATGTTGCGCACCGACCAAGTGGGCGCCTGGTAGTCGAGGATCTTGTTGCCCACCGCGATGCCGATGCCGGAGCTCCCGGTGATGTGCAGGTCGAGTGGCCGCTGAAAGTCCTGCAGGCCGGGAACGGTGATGGGCGCCACGCCGTCGCCTATGGAGGAGTTGCGCCGATAGAAGTGCTGCTGGCTCGTCGAGTTCTCGCACAGGAAGTACCGGTTCGCGGCGTCGCCCGCCAAGCACCAGAAATTCGACTGACTGGAGCCGCCGCCAACGTCCATCCACTGACCGGCGCGAAGCTCGCGAATGGTGCCGCGCGAGCCCGCCACCACGACCACCTCCGGCGTACCCGCAGGCCCGACGTGTCCCCATACCGCGTGCAGATCCGCCAGCGCGGTGATCGGATCGCCGCCGACGAAGTCGCGGCTCAGGTTCGACCAGCTCGTGCCGTCGTAGTGGAGCACGGTCGCGCCGTCGCCGACGACGTACACGTCCGAAGGCGACGCGCCCCAGACGGCGTTGAGTCCGGGAGGATCCGGCTCGCCGCACCAACCCGTCGCTTCGACGCACCCCTCCGGACACGGCGTGGCGCCGACGAGCCGGACGCAGCTGCCGCGCACGCAAGAGGTACCGTTCCAACTGCACGGCGCCGAGGTGCATTCGGCCTGGGTCGAGCCGGCGCATTCGTCGCGAGCGACGTCGCCGAGGCTCTCGAGGCTCCATTGGCCGCCGCGGAGGCGAACGAGCGACCCGTAGCCCCCGACCGCGAACACCTCGTGCGCGCTGCCACTTCCGTGAGCCCAAACGTCGTTCAGCCGGGGAACGGCGTGCACCGGGTGGTACGACCAACTCGTCCCGTCCCAGAGCATGACGCGGCCGTCGGTACCGACCCCGATGATGTCGTCGGCGGCGCGTGCCCACATGGCGTTCAGCTGACCCGGGTGATCGAAGGGCAACGGCTCCCAAGGCGGATCGCCGGCCGAGGCGGGCGGGTGATAGCGATGCACGGCAGAAGCCGAGATACGACTGAGGGCGCCGGGGGCCGGCTTGGCCCCGCCGACGAGCAGGCTGCTCATGCTGACGCCCGCGCCGGTGTCGAGCGACGCGTCCTGGGGCAAGCCGGTCAGGGCCGTCCAACCCGGAGCGTCTTCGACGGTGACGTCGCGAAACTTGCCGCCTTGGTAGTGATAGACCGCGCCGCTGGCCGCCACCGTGACGAGCTCGACGTTGCCACCCGCGCTGCCGTCGCTGATGGGAACGATTTCGTCCATCTCGATCTGCGTTCCGAGGAACGGCAGTCGGGCGAAGTTTTGGATGCCGGCCAAGCCGGGATTGAGATCGCCACCGAAAAAGTACTGCCAGCCCGGGTTCATGGCCGTGGCGTCGAAGTGGAAGAGCGGCGGATCGAGCAGCCCCGGACCGGAGCCGATGGCGATGACGTCGTCGGGACCGGTGCCCCAGATGTGGGAAAGCCCGACGTTGGGCGGGAGACCGGTGAGCTGGGTCCACGTAGCCCCGTCGTAGAGATACGCGCCGTCGTCTCCGCCGACGATCGTGAAGGTCGGGCTCGCCGACCAGACCGCGCGGAAGTTGTCCGCCGGGGGGCTGCCCATCGGCAGCGTGGTGAGACTGATTCTAGAGACCGTGAATGCCGTACCGCCCGAACCGACGACAAAAACTTCATCGTCGTTCCCCCACGCAGCAAAAAGATTCTGGGTGGTTCCGGTGTCGATCGAAGTGACCGTCGTGTCGGCGACTTCGAGCACGACGCCGCGAGCGCCGACGGCGTAACCCACGCCATCGCTGCCGACCCAAATGTCGGCGAGCGGCACGCGGGTGATGGAGCCCGTTTGCTTCGTCCAAGCAGCGGTCGAAATTGGCGCCGACGCGAAGATCGCGGCGCCGAGCGCTGCGGAGAGTAGGCGAGCCCGCCAGGCGATTCCGTGCTTTTTCACCATCTAGGAGTAGCCGATGAGCGAGCCCCCTGGGCATCCCCCGAATTGGGGGGGCCCGACACCCAACGACTCCATGGTGCTGTGATCACTCACAAACTCGGCGGCCCGCTCTTAGAACCCGACTTCGATGCCCAGCTGTGTCGCCAGACATTCGAGACTTTTCGCGATGCAACTGCGCTTCGCCCATGGAACGCCGAGTGCGGCATGACGGTGTTGTGCTCGGCCACGTAGAACTCGACCAGCTTCTTCACCGTCGCGATGTTGTCGAGCTGGCGCAGGAACAACCACTGATGCTTGAGAGAGCGCCACCACGCCTCGATCATGCTGTTGGAAAAGCTCACGTCGATGTGCGCCAGCACACGATTGAGAGCATCGCCCTCGAAGAACGGCACTGAATCGACCGCCCGCGCCCTTGATCGCGTCCCGCCCAAATTCCGATCACGAAAACGCAATCCAAACCCCATCGCAGACGCTCGAGGACGGACGCGCGACCTCGTCGGCGGGTCAGCGGCCCTTCCGGCTCGACATCTGACAGCGAGCTAGTCAGTGCATGGTGATATCCTCGTCCTGTGAGGTGGGTGACTCGAATCGTCGTTGCGATGCTCGCGCTTTGGGTGTGTGGGTGCGCGGCCTACGATTCGCGCTGGCTGCAGCAGCGGCAGGAGCGCAAGAAGCGCGTGGAGGATCTCGAGCCCGCGCGGCTTGGCGCGGCGCGGTCGGACGAGCTCGGTCGAGTGATGCGCTTGCGTGTGCACGCCACGCCGAGATTCATCGCCGAGACGCCCGACTGGAAGGCGCGGGTCGATGAGATGGTGCAGGATGCAAACGGTGTCTTGACACCGGCGTTGAAGATTCGGGCGACGGTCTTCGACTACCGCGGCTGGAATCGCGAAGGGGCGGACGACGATCTGGCGACGGCGCTGGTCGAGCTCGAGGGGATGGATGCTGGAGAGGAGGTGGACTGGGTGGTGGGCTTCGTCGGATCGATCCCTCGGATCGTCACGGGCTTTTCGAACCTCGGGAGGGCTCGAATGCGACGCAAGCATTTCGTGCTGCGCGCCATCAACAACCGCGCGGAGTACGACGTCATTTCGCAAATGACGATCGTCTCGGAGTCGGAGCGCGCCGAGCTATTGCGAAACCGCAAGCGGCACAAGGCGGCCGCCGTGATGCTGCACGAGATCGGTCACACGCTCGGCGCCGTTCACGTGACGGACGGAAAGACCATCATGCGCCCGAAGTACGATGCTCACGGGTCTTCGTTCGCGGGCTTCAACCTCGAGCTCATGCGGCTGTCGCTCGAGTACCGCGCGCAGCCGGTTGCCGAGCGAGACACGAGAACCTACTTGCGTGCCGTGGTGCGCCACCTCGAAAAAACGCGCGCACCGTGGGTCGGATCGGATCGAGACGAGGAGCTGGCTTCGCTTCGAGCCGAGCTCGGTGTGACTCGGGGGGCTCCCGCGGCGCCCCCGAAGGCCCCGGAACCCCCGACCGAAGCGACGCGTGCATCATCGCCTCCGGATGCTCCCGGGTTGACGACAGAAGAACGCGCCATCTTCGCCGCGGCGCTCGCCCTGGAAAAGGCGAATGACCCGAGCGGAGCGAGGGATAAAGCGCTGCCACTGTTCAGCGCTCACCCCAAGGTCATCGCCGTTCAGCATCTACGCTGCCGGCTCGCCACAGCGATCGGCCTGGTCTGGCACGCGATCAAGACGGAGTGCGAGCCGTTCCGGGAGCTGACCGGCGGATCGTCTTCCCGCTGGTTCGGCGGCGCGCGGTGATGGCCCGGCGTTCGCGATTTGGAGTGAAGGGCTCATCGCGAGTCGCTTCAGCTGCGAGCGTCGTGAGTGGTTCGTAGCGCTAAGAGAATCGAGGTGGCAACGATATGCTTCCACTTGCTCCAGAACCTCGACAGCACGGCCCAGAGCACCCGCTCGCTCGGCTTCAGTCGC
>JAJDAH010000299.1 GCA_029261965.1 Polyangiaceae bacterium | reverse complement strand
GAAGCGCCGAACGCCCACTCTCGAGCTCGCTGATTAGCGTTGCCTCGACGTCGGTGACGGTGCCCGAAGCGTCGGGCGTCGGCAAACCTGGTTTGGACAACGGAGGGGCGCTCCGAACCCGAGGGCGGGAGCCCGGAACCGAAGACGCCGGGGCGCTGTCTTCCGATGGGGCCCCCTCGGTCGCTTCGTTCTGGACGGCGACCGCCCTCTCGCACGGCTCGGGAGAGGTATCGCCTTCGGCCGGCCGGGCCATGATCGCGCGATTGCGTCCGCCTTCTTTGGCCGCGTAGAGAGCCCCGTCGGCGCGTTCGAGCAATGCTTCCGCGCTGGCGTCGGGGTGCGCCAAGTCGAAGATCGCCACACCGAGACTCGCCGTCACCTTCGAAGGGTACCCTTCCGAAGGAAAGGTGAGCGCTTCGACCGCTGCCCGGAGACGCTCGGCGACGATCATCGCGCCCGACTCGTTGGCTCCCGGTAGCACGACCACGAACTCCTCACCTCCCATGCGTCCGGCGGCGTCGCTCGGTCGTGTTCCCTGTTTGAGACAGCCGGCGGCTGCTTTGAGCACGTCGTCACCGGCCTGGTGCCCGTAGGTGTCATTCACGCTCTTGAAGTGGTCGAGGTCGACAAAAACCGCGGCGAGCATCGAGTGGGTCCCGAGCCCGCGGGTGAGGAACGCCATGAGGGCACGGCGATTGAGCATCCCGGTCAACGGGTCGACGCTCGCCTCTCGCTCGAACCGTCGCGCCTCGTCGAGAATCGTTGGCAACATGTCGTGACGACGTTTGTTGCGTAGCTGCGCCGTCAGTCGGGCCTGGAATTCGGTCTGGCGGGCTGGAAATGAAACGAAATCATCAGCCCCCGCCAGGATCCCGGCGGAAATGGTCTCTTCGCCCGGACACTCGGGCGAAAACAGGACGATCGGCGAGTAGGCACCCTCGTTCTCCGAGGCCCGCAGATCGGAGCAGAGCTCGAATATCGACCCGCCCTCGAGCTCGGAGCTGACCAGGAACACATCCGGCGGCCCCTCCGCCTGCGCACTGAGCACCGCCGAGACCTGCTCGGCGTACGTCACACGATGGCCGCCGCCCTCGAGATGGCTCCCAAGTTCGGCTGATCGCTGGCGGTCGGATTCCGCGACAAGAATGTTCGCGCCGGTCGAGCTATCGGTCATGGCGGTTTAGAGAACAAGCTCGCGAGATCAGCTGCCGTCGGTACCGGTCGCCGCTGCTGGCGGGTTGCTGCGGGCGATGCCCGGCAGGATGAAGAGCTCACGCGTCGAGTAGCGTGACCCTTCGAGGATGATTTGTGCAGCGGTCCGGGTGTCAGCGTTGACGACGATGGGCGCCAGGAGATTGACGGTCGACGGCGTCCCTGACTTCGCCGAGAGCACGGCGAGAACGGCCATGTCGTCGCCGGCAACCCCCGCTTTTTCCGCAACCTCGCCCAACGAGACGTCGGGGTACTCGTCGAACCCGTGAGCGGAAACGACGGGGAACGCGAGTGCTGGTGTTTCGATCGACTGCAACCACCCGATCGTCGAGGAATCGCCATGCTTCACCAGGATGAATCCCCTTTCGTTGGGGAATCCGATCACGCCAGCGGGAAAGTTGATGACGGAATCCTCGTCCAGCTCGATGTTTCCAAAGCGTTCGCTCTCAATCTCCATCGTTCGGCTCCTGTTAGTCGTGGCTCGGCTCGCTCGCCGAGGCTCGTCGCGGGTTCAGCTGGTTTCTACGGTTGCAGCTACCGTGCCATCGACATCGGCGCGTCAGTTCGCCTCGGCCCATGGAACACTGAGTAGAAAACACGCACCGCCCCCGCGCGCATCTTCGACCGCTAAGCACCCGCCGTGGGCTTCGGCGACTGAACGGCAAAATGCCAAGCCGACTCCGGTGCTCGTCGGGCTCTCGTCCGGGCCGCTCTGAAACATGCCGAAAATCCGCTCGCGTTCCTGTGCCGCGACACCGGGGCCGCTGTCGGAGACGGTGACGACCAGGTTTTGGCCATAGCGGCCGTAGTGCACTTCCACGCGCGAGCCGGTGGGCGAGAATCGCAGCGCGTTCTCGATGAGGTTGTCGAGCACACGAGAGATCAGCGGTCGGTCGAGCATGACGCGCCCGTCGCTGGAACCCTGCACGTCGAGCTCGACCCCGGATGCCTCGAAGCGACGTCGCAAACGGTCGATGGCGCAACCGATCAAGGTCGGCACGTGCACGACGGTCGGTGTGGTTTGAAGACCGTCTTTGCGCGCTCGCCGCTCGTCGAGCGCCGACTTGAGGTGGGAGCTCAGTCGCGTGGACGCGCTCAGGGCCTCGGCGATTGCTTCGAGTACATCGTCGCCCGCCGGGGCTCGCCGCTCGTTTCGGAGCGTGCTGGCGAGCCATTCGATATTCGAGTGAAGAGCGCATGCCATGTTTTTGGCGTCGTGCAGAGCAAAGGTCTCGGCTTCGCTCGGCTTGGCCCAAACCCGCGCCTCGGCACGGAAGACGCCGCTGTGCACCCCTTCATGGTCGACCGGCAGGGAGTTCTGCACGAGCCCGAGCTTGCGCGTCTTGGCCATTACGACGTGGGTCCTCGGGAGCTGAACGGCCATGACCACCCAGAGTTGAGCAAAAACTTCTTCACGCCCGGGTCCCCGGCTGAACCGAGCCTTTTCGACGACGCCGCTTCGGAATCATCGGCTTGCCGTCGATACTGGCGCGAATCAGGTGGATCGCCTCGGAGTGGAGCTGACAAACACGGGACTCGGTGACTCCGAGGACCTCGCCGATCTGCCGGAAGCTGCACTCCTCCTGGTAGTAGAGCCCCATGACGAGCTGCAGGCGCTCGGGAAGGTTTTCGACCGCGTCGGTGACCCGATCGATCATTTCCCGTCGACCGGTCACGGCCTCGGGGGACATCTCCGGCGCCGAGGGCTCGGCTATTTCGCTGAGCTCGAGGCGCGCGTAGCCCGCTTCGCCAATTTGGCTCAGGAGCCCGTGGTACTCGTCGAGTCCGAGCCCCAGCTCGTTGGCGATCTCTTCCTGCTCCGGTGCACGACCGAGCTTCGAAACCAAATCTCCGATCGCGTCGGTGACCTTGCGGGACGCGCCTCGCAGCTTCCGACTCATCGGGTCGAGAGCGCGCAGATAGTCGAGAATCGCACCCCGCACTCGGTAGGACGCGTACGCCTCGAAATGCTCCTCATCCATGTCCGGGGTTCTTCGGTGCGTCGCCTCCACCATGCCGACCCAGCCGGCGCTAATCACGTCGTCGATGGTGATCGACGACGGCAGCGTCCGCACCGTGCGCATCGCGATCCGGCGAACCACCGGCAAGTACCGCTCGTAGATTTCCGCGTTCTCTGCGGCTGTCCTGGACGGAGGAGACGCCGCCGCGCGCGTTTTGTTTGCACTCATGTTTTCATAGCTCCAAAAGCACGGCGTCGACGATTCGTTCGACGCTCGCTTCGTGGATGTCTTCGGGGACGCGGGGGCCGTCGCACAGATAGGCAAAAGGGAGCTGAGCGGGCAGCGCCGCGTGAAGACTCCCCCCGACAATCGTCGTTTCGTCCAGTTTGGTGACGACGACCCCGGTGGGCTCCGGGTCCGTGTACACGAGGTGGATGCGCTCGGCGTCGACCGCGCGGAGCCACGCCGGAACCACCAAGAGAGTGTCGGCCTCGTAGCCCTCAGCACGGCTCAAGCATTGGTCGAGCGGAATGGTCACGGCGTCGCTCGACGCTCGACCGGTGGTGTCGACGAGAACGATGTCGGTGTTCCGGTCTCGAACGTGCTTCTCGAAGGTGTCCGGGCTATCCGCGACGTCGAATGGGATCCCTATGAGGCGCGCGTAGCGCTGCCACTGGTCGGTCGCCCCTACCCGGAAGGTGTCGAGACTGATGACGGACACGCTCCGACCGAGGTCGAGGTGTGCCTTGGCGGCCAACTTGGCCAGCGTCGTCGTTTTTCCGACACCGGTCGGCCCGACGCACGCGATGACTCGTCGCCCCGCGCGAGCAACCAGATTGGGCTGCACGAACGTTCGCGCGGCGAGGCGTTCCCGAAGGAACAATCGCAGCGCCTCACGCCCGGCTTTCGCCGCGCGTGTCGCTCCTTTTCCGAGATCACGAGCGAGCACTCCTTCCACGCCCGCGGCGTGGAGCATCGCTCGGGCCCGCTCACGCGGCGGGCGGGTCGCGCTTAACTCCTCGAGCATCGCTCGGAGTGCGCCAAGCTCGTTCTCGACTTGCTCGGGGTCCAACCTCTTCGAAGATGACCGCGACCGCGAAGCCGGCGCCGAGGGCGCGACTCCCGCCGTCGACCGTTGCCCGGGGCGTGTCGAGGCGAAGGGGAACCAGCTGCCACGTCCGAGGCTCTGCGCGCCGGGCGCGGCCACCACCTCGACGAAGGAATTGCCGAGCCCGCCGGACCGTCCATTGCTGACGTGACGGGTGGACTGAATCAGTGCGCCGGTGCCGAGCGCCGACTTGACAGCCGACAGGGCCTCCTGGACATCGGATCCGCGAAACGTTTGATATTGCACGCTACCTCACGATTACGCGGCTGGTGCTGCCGGTTCGGGTTTGAGTGAGACCGTCTCGACCGGACGTATCTGCACGTCGGCCTCGACCTCACGGAAAGACAGAACGCCCAATCGAGGGCACCGCCGCTCCGCGAACGCGCGGATGTAGCGACGAAGATCGGGACTGGTGATGAGAACGGCCTTCCGGCCCGACGCCTCCATGCGCGCGACCGCCGCTTCGAGCGCGACGCCGAGCGCCTGCGTCTTTTCCGGATCGAGCGCGCCGCCGGTACCTTGGGAGATCTCGCGCAGCGACCGGCGAAACATCTCCTCGGCGTCCGGGTCGAGCACCAGCGTGGCGATCGTACCGTCAGAACCTTGATACAGCGCCGTCAGCTGCCGCGACAGCTTCTGTCGCGCGATTTCGGTGAGCTGCTCGGTGTCGCGGGTTTGAGGGGCAGCTTCAATCAGCTGTTCGATGACCGTGCGCAAGTCGCGAATGCTGACTTGCTCCCTCAAAAGATTTCGCATCACCGTGAGCACCTCCCCGAAGGAGAGCAAGTTCGGTACCAGGTCATCGACGAGCTTCGGCGTCGCCCGCGCGAACACGTCGAAGAGGTGCCCCAGCTCGTTCCTTCCGAGGATCTTGTGGGCGTTCTGTCGACCGACTTCAGCGAGGTGAGTCGCGACGATGGTTGCGTGGTCGACGACCGTGTAGCCCAGGGCTTCGGCGAGATCCTTGTCACGGGCCGCAACCCACCTCGCAGGAGTGCCGAAGGCCGGGTCGGTGGTTGCCTCCCCTTCGATCGTCGGCGCGGTGCCCGTGGGATCCATGGCGAGCAGCTTTCCGCCCCGCGTATCGCCACCGGCCAATGCGGTTCCCAGCAACAAGAACCGGTACTCGCCGGGGTCGAGCTGGAGGTTGTCCCGGATGTGCACCGGCGGAATCACCACGCCGAGCTCTATGGCAATCTGTTTTCGAAGGGCCCCGATGCGATCGACGAGGTTTCCTCCCATCTGCGGGTCGACCGCCTGAATGAGCTCGTAGCCGACCTCGAGGCTGAGCACGTCCAACGGAAGAGCGGCGTCGATGTCCTCGCTCGAGCCCGGGGCCGGGGCCGGATCGGCAACCTCCTCGACCGCGGTGGCCTCCTCCTCCTTCTTGTTGGTGCGCCAGGCGGAATACCCGAGAAGCCCCGCGAGGCCTAGAAACGGCACCGCCGGCATGCCGGGCACTAGGGCCATCATCGTCAGAACCCCGGCAGTCGCCACGACGGCGCGGCGACTGCCGAGCAGCTGGACTTTCAAAGCTCGGCCGAGCTGATCGCCGGTCGCCGAGCGAGTCACCACTACACCAGCCGCCGTGGAGATGAGAAGCGCCGGGATTTGACTCACCAGCGCGTCGCCGACCGACAGGATTGAAAAGGTCTCGGCCGCGTCGCTGAGGTCCATTCCGGCGGCCATGCCGAGCAACAGCCCGCCGATGAGGTTGATGGCCGTGATGAGCAATCCGGCGATCGCGTCGCCCTTGACGAACTTGCTCGCGCCGTCCATCGCGCCGAAAAAGTCGGCTTCACGCTCGAGTTGACTGCGACGATCTCTCGCCGCCTCTGCGGTCATGATGCCGGCGTTGAGGTCCGCGTCGATGGCCATCTGCTTGCCAGGCATGCCGTCGAGGGCGAATCGGGCGGCGACCTCCGCTACGCGACCGGCGCCCTTCGTGATGACAACGAAGTTGATGACCACCAAGATCAGGAACACGACGAGACCGACGACGACGTTGCCGCCGACGACGAATCGACCGAAGGTCTCCACGACGTGGCCGGCAGCGGCCTGCCCCTCACCGCCCTTCAGCAGAATCAGGCGAGTCGTCGCCACGTTGACACTGAGCCGGAGCAGCGTCGCCACGAGGATGACAGCAGGAAACGCGCTGAATTGTAGCGGCGTTTCCATGAAAAGGCCGATGAGGAACACCCCAATGGCCATCGCCAGGCTGATCGCCAAAAGCATGTCGATCAGGATTGGCGGAAGCGGGAGCACCATCATCATGACGATGCTCACGATGCCGAGCGGAACCGCTAGTTCACCAGGGAGCTCGGACTTCTTCAGGGCTGCCCAGGCCGTAGACACGCCCCGCTCGTTGCGAACGCTGTGCCATGGCGACCGTCAACGGCTTGACGAACGCGAACCGTTCCGGGGTCCGGCCCGATGGATAGACTAGAACGCGATGAGATCGCAGATCGGGCTACCCGGACAGCACGCGTCTATGCCACCAAGGAACATGTCGGTGTGCACGCAGAGCTTCGAACCCTGGCTCGGGTAGTAGTACGCCCAGAAGAAGCACATCTCGGCGTCGACGGATTCTCCGAACTGCACGTTCCGATTCGTCGTGTTGTTGTAGTTGCACGTGAAGTTGAACCCCCCACCGGACGGGACGCGGAACGGCGGGTCGTGAATCACCGTGTCTGGCTCGTCCCAGAGCCACCCCGGCACGTCGTAGACCGCGGTACCCGGGTCGCCGGCATCCGTCGCGGTGGCGATGCTCACGCTGGTCCCAAGTTGGTGTGTGTGACCCGTGATGGCGAAGTATTCGACCCCTTCGAGCTCCGGCGGGAGCGCGAGATGCGAGGTCACGGACCATTCGGACCGAGGGGGAATCGAAATGTCAGGGGTTCCGAGAAACATGAAATCCGCGGCCTGCTCGAACTGCTCATCCGGAATCGTCGAGAAGGTCGAGGAGGCGACCACGTCGAGCGGATCGGGTTGAGTGTTGATGTAGTGGAGCTCGAGCCGAATCATCTGGTCGGCATCGAGTTGGAAAGCCACTCCCCGAGGCAAGACCAGCTCGTCGTCCTTGCGCTGAGAAATCAAGAGCGGGGCCCCATTCGCCGGGTTGAGGGTGTCGAGAAACGGCGTGCAGCTGAACGGTTGAGGACGTTCCGTCGTGTCGCTGCTCTTGTAGACGATCATGTGGTGGGACGAGCTGCTGATGACGTTGCTCACCCTTCCGACGTTGATGGGCGTCGGATTGCCGAGGCGCTTGACGACGCATTGGGTGCGCTCGACGCCGGGTTGAACCGAGATTGGCCCAATCTCCACGCTGAACTCGTCCAAGAACGTCGGCGCACCCGCGCCTCCGGTCGGACCCCCGGCTTGCCCAGCCGAACCCGCTGCTCCTCCGACGCTCGTTGCACCACCCGAACCGTCGGCGCCCGCCGCGCCTGAAACGCTCGACTCGGAGCCCCCACACCCAACCACAAGAATCGCACCCAGCATCAGGAAAGTAAGGCGGGTCTTCGTCACAGCTCGATTCTACGCGCCAAGCCGACATGGTTCCACGGGGTAAACCCCCCTCCCGGCAAAACCGGCCAGCGGGCTGGCTATCCACGAACGCCACGCTCTTTGAGGCGAAAGACGAAAGCCAGTACCTCCGCGACCGCAGTGTAGAGCTCGACAGGAATGGTTCGCCCGGCCTTGACCTCGGCGGCGAGCGCGCGCGCCAACGGCGGGTTTTCTACGATCGGGATATCGTACTCGCCCGCGAGCTTCCGGATGTAGAGCGCGATCTCATCGTAACCCTTCGCCGCGACGACCGGCGCGCCCTGCTCCATCTTGTAGCGGAGCGCGACCGCCACGTGCGTCGGGTTGGTGACGATGACGTCGGCGGACTTGACCTCCTTGGCGAGCCCGCGCTTGATGTTTTCTCGGGCACGGGAACGCTGACGCTGCTTGAGGCGAGGATCGCCTTCCTGCTGATGAAGCTCGTCCTTGAGCTCCTGGCGGGACATCTTGATGTTCTTCTCGTGCTTGAACCGACTGTGCGCGTAGTCGAGCACCGCTAGCACCGCGAGAGCGACGCTCGCCCATATCGCCAGCCGCATCGCCACTCCGACGAGCTCGGCGGCGGCAGCCGGGAGCCCGGCTCGCGCCAACCGGGTGAGCACCGGAAAGGCGCCAGCGAGCACGGCGTAGGCGACCCCCGCGACCACAGCGACACGCCCCAACGACAGGGCGATGTTCACCATGGCTTGCGAGGGAGAAAATAGCTGTTTCATCTTGCTGAGTGGGTCGATGCGGCTCCATTTCGGGGCGGCGAGCTCGAGCCTGGGATGAAAACCCGCCTCGACGAACCCCATCGCCGTCGCGCCGATGGCCGCGGCAATCGCCGTCGGGATGACCAATAAAGCGAGCGCTTCACCGACCCGTCGGCCGAGCAGCGCCGGGTCGCCGCGTACCAGATTGAACGGGTCGTCGAGCGACTGAATCGTGAGCTCACGCAGGGTCTGCAGATAGGTGTCGCTCATCGCGGCAGCGACGAGCAGAGCAGCCACCGACGCCACCACGGCCCCCGCGTCCTTCGCTTTCGGAAACTGCCCCTCGTCGCGCGCCTTGCGCCGCCGTTCTGGAGTCGCGTCCTCTGTTTTCGAGTCCTGGTCGGTTTCAGCCACTCACGACCCCCTCATGGCAACGAGCACCAACTCGATGCGCGGCCCGACCCTCGAGACCTCCACCAGGAGCTCGCGCGAAATGTCGGGGGCGGCGAAAATCAGCACGGTCGTACCGACCGCCAACGTGATCGCAAAACCGATGCTGAAAATCTGCATGGCGGGTGCTGCCCGAGAAACGAAAGCCAGCGCGATTTGCGTCATGAACAGCACCGCTAGGACCGGTATCGCCAGCCGAACCCCCGTGGCGAGCGCGTCGGCACTGAGCGACAGCAGCACGGGAACTGCCAGGGTCACGTCAGGCATCGAGCCCACCGGGATCGCTCGAAAGCTCGCAAGCAAGCCACCAATGAACACGTGATGCATGCCGGCGAGAATCGCGAACAAGATCGCGAAGGTACGAAACAACGTCCCCAGCACGGTTTCGGTGCTCTGGGTTGCCGGGTTCAACAGCTGGGCGGCGCCGAAGCCGATGTGTGGAGCGAGCACACTCGCGGCGATTTCCGCCACCGAAATCGCAAGTCGCACGACGAATCCGATCGCCGCGCCAACGAGAAACTCGCAGGCGGTGGCGATGAACCACATGGGCACCGTTTGAATCACCCGAGCCGGCACGTCGACCTGGCCGTGAGCCACGACCGCTAGCATCAACGCGATCGCGGCACGAACCCGGGTTGGTGTGTTGACCCAAGGAAGCGGCGCCACGATGACCAAGCCGACCACACGCGCTGTCTCGAGCGAGAAGGTGGCCATCTCGTCGCGCACGAGTGTTTCGAGAACACTCACTGAACGACGTTGGCTATCGATCCGATGGTCTGCGCCGTAAACTCGATCAGTTGTCGAACCGTCCAACCGCCGATGGCGACGAAGGCGAAGCTCATCGCCAGGAGCTTGCTGACGAAGCTGATGCTGGCTTCGTTGACCTGAGTGGCCGCCTGGAGGATGCCCACCAAGAGACCGACCGCGAGCGCCACCAGCAACATGGGACCGGCTGTCTTCGCGGCAATGATCAACACGCCACGCAACAGCTCGATGGCGTAGTCACTCGTCATACGAAGCTCCGTAGGAGTGAACCGGCGACGAGATTCCAGCCATCCACCAGCACGAACAACAAGAGCTTGATCGGCAAGCTCATCGTGGTCGGCGGCACCATCATCATTCCCATGCTCATCAAGAGTGACGCCACCGCGAGATCCACGACGAGGAACGGAAGCAAGATCATGACGCCCATCTGAAACGCGGTCGTCAGCTCGGAGATGACGAAGGCCGGCAGGGCCAGGCGGATTGAAACATCGGCGGGAGTCGCCGGCAGGGGCGTTGCCGTGGCGTCGTAGAACAGCAGCAGATCCTCCTGCCGGGTCTGCCTCAGCATGAACATCTTCAGGGGTTCCGCCGCACGGCTGAGGGCATCGATGTCGGACAACTGGCCCGCCAAATACGGGTCGAGCGCGACCAGCTTCACCTCGTCCATCACCGGCGCCATCGTGAAGAGCGTCAGAAATAGGGAGAGCCCGACGATGACCTGGGTGGGCGGCGTCTGCGGCGAACCAACCCCGTGACGCACGAAAGAAAGCACGACCACGGTTCTGACGAACGACGTCATCGTCAGAATGACGGCCGGCAGAAACGCCAAGACCGTCAGGATCAGGAGGATCTTCAGCGGCGCGGTGAGTTGGGTGTCACCGAGTAGCTGACCCGCGACGGTATTCACCGCGCTTCTCCGTTAGCGCGGGCCACCGATGGATCGCCTCTCCCGGAGACGGGCGGCCAACCCGGCAGCCTGTTGCTCGATGTCGATCACCGTGCGGGCGGCGCGCGGCTTGATGACGTCTTGCATCTCGCTCGCGAGCAGCACCGCTGCGTCCTCCTCCGGGCGCTCCGGAGCACCGATCTCGGGCTCCCGCTGGATGACCGAACGGAGAATGTCGCGGAACCGCCGAGGGCGCGCCTCGAGCGAAGCCTGCTCGAGCTCCGCTCTCGCCGGCACCGAAGCGCCGCGACGGGCGAGAGCGCGCGATTCGAAGTCGATGACGTTATCGCCCTCGCCTTCCTGCTCTTCGTCGAGCCAGGCCAGTCGTTGCACGTTGCTTTCGGTGACACCGAGCAAGAGGAGGCGTCCACCGACGCGCGCGACCACCGCTTGGGCCTTGGGACCCACGCTCGCGGTGTCGACGATTTCGAGGTGTTTGATTCTTTTCTTCACACTCGCCGGCCGATGGGTGCGCAAGTAGAGCGCGCCGCCGCCGAGCGCGACGAGAAACAAGATGAGCAGCGCCGTGCGCCACCCCATCCCGGTGCTCGGCTCCTTCATCGCACTTTTGGGGGATCGTTGAGACAGCCACGCTCTCGAACCGGACTCACCCACCGATGCGTCCAGCGCCACCTCCGTGGGCTGCGCGGCTGGCGCGACGGTTTCTTCGACCACGGGCTCGGCCGCTGGGGCCGGCTCGATCTCGGGTTCGACGCCGCCGGTCTGCGCCAGAGCTTGGCCGGGCAGCGCCAGAACCATGACAGCGAGCGTCGTGATCGCGACGATGCCGCGCGCGCGGCCTCCGCTGGTCTCAATAGAGCGCGCGGTCATGGCGAGCCTCGCGACGGTCCTTCGTCCACCGCGAGGACCTCGGTGATGCGCACCCCATAGCGCTCGGCGACGACCACCGCCTCACCTCGAGCGATGAGGCGGTCGTTCACGAAAATGTCGAGCGGTTCACCATTCGACTTGCTGAGCTCGAGAATCGAACCTGGCCCGAGCCGCAAGACTTCGCCGATTCGCATCGAGCGCCGCCCGATCACGACCGTGAGCTCCACCGGAACGTCCATCACGAATCCGAGGCTGTCGATGCCGCGCAGGCTCGATTCCAGATCCGGCGGAATCGACATGGCCGCCACTCCCGCGCCAGCCACGTCGGCGTCCGGCGGGACCGAAGCCGTCGGCGAAGTGACGCTCGGCGTGCTCTCGGTGCTCGACTCGCTCATGGATTCCTCATGTGGTGGCTCCTCGACGCTCCCGTATTCACTCTCCGTGCCGACCACGGATCTCGACCGCGAGCTGGCCCCGCGAAACCACCGGAACTCCGCCCAACTTCTCGAGATTTGCCACCCGAACCGACACCGGATCGTCGACGGCAGCGTTCAAACGGACGACGTCGCCGGCCTTGAGCGTCAAGACTTCGCGCAGGCCGAGCGTCAAGCGACCGAGCTCGACTACGACGTCGACCGGAACGTCCCGCATGGCATCCCCCATTCGCGGATCGCCGTGAGCCGGTTCGTCGATTTCGTTCTCGCGGACCGCGGCTTCGAGGCCCTCGGCGCTACTGGCGATGACGATGCCGGCGCCTTCGACTCCGGAAAACGTGCATCGGACCGTCAGACCGTCGGACTCGGGCAGCTCCCGGTCCTCGCCGCCCGCCAGGCCGTACCAGTCCTTCGCGACCAATTGTTGTCCTGTTTCGGCCTTCACCGCTGCGACGAAATCTTCGGCCAGCGCCTGGGCGATCTTTCCGACCAGCGCGCGTTGGGCTGGGCTCAGCTCACCGGTGAGCTCCGACGCAGAGGAGGTTTCGCGACTCCCGAGGGTGCCTTCGAGAACGATCGCCAGAGCCCCAGCGTCGAGCCGGAGAATCGCCCAACTCGACGACTCGTCGCACTCGAGCAGGACTTCGACCGAAGGCCCTTGCGAGCAAAACTCGGCGGACGTCGGGTCGAGAATCGCGACTCCACTCGGGTCGAGCCTTCCGCGTTGGCGCATGAGAAACGGCAATGTTTTTCTCGCCCCTCGAGTGAAAGTCACGGCAATCTTCGTCATCGCCTGCATGGCGGATCTCAGGTGTCGCTCGCGACCCGTGAGATCGAGCGGCCGCACTCCCCCGGACGCGCCCGTCGAGCTCGGCCTCGAGCTCAACGCGCGGGGCCCTGTCGAATTGGGGGGGACGACGGGAGCGCGGTCGTTCATTGCGCGACGAAATCCGTCACGAGAATCCGCAGCACGCGTTTTTCACCGATCGCCTCGGTAATCTTCGCCTCGAGCTCGGTGCGAACGTCGTCGAAGTGTTTGGATGCTGTTAGCCGCTCGAACGTCTGCGCGCGCAGGTAAGCGATAGCCGCCTCCCGACCGCGTGGTTGAAACTTCTTGAACTCGTCTTCGGTCACAGTTTCGGGATACTCCGCGGCCAAACCCACCTTGAGGTGGTGAACCTTTCCTTCGTCGTTCCGCACGTCGACCACGATGGGGCTGAAGCGCGCCATCAACCGGGGCTGGTCCTCGGGACTCGGCTCTGCCGGTTCTTCCGCCGGGGCCGCCACCGCGCTCTTCGCGTACATGACACCTCCGACTCCTGCGCCACCGACCAGGACGAGAACCACGACGACCAGCAAGATGATCTTGACCGCACCGCCCTTCTTTTTGCCTTCTTCTTCGGGCGCTGCTTCTTCGGATTCGGCCACGACGGTTCCTCCTCGTTCGTGCGAGCGGCGAACCTCGAGCGCAGCTCATCCGCGCGACGGTAGATGGGCTACCGCCCCGCGGACTGCGCTCGTTATCGCTTGATGTTGATGAGCTCTTGCAGCATCTCGTCGGCGGTCGTGATCGTTCGTGAGTTCGCCGAAAAAGACCGCTGGTGTTGGATGAGACCGACGAACTGCTCCGCGAGGTCCACATTCGATCCCTCGAGCGCTCCGGCACTCACCGAAGCCCTTCCGCCGCTGCCAGCCGTACCGAGGGCGGCGCTACCGCTTTCGCGAGTCTCGATATAGGTCCCTTGACCCGCGCGACCCAGACCTTCGTTCGAACGGAACTTGGCGATGGCGAGCTGACCAATCGCGATCTTCTCGCCATTCGTGTAGAGGCCCTTGACGACGCCCATGCCGTCGACCGCAACGCCACCGAAGTCACCGGACGAATAACCATCCTGAGACTGCGACGACACGCTCGCCGCCGACGCGAATTGCGTGACGCCGTCGAGACCCGTACCACCGCCGGCAATCGGGGACCCGAAGTCGAGTGCGATCGCCTGACCCGCCGTGGCTCCGGCGAAGTCGACCGAGATCGCCGCGCCGGTGGTCACCGTGTCGAGTGCACCGCCAGTCGTGAAACCGAGGCTACCGCTGCCGATTTCGACGTTGGTTCCCGGCGCCGCCGGGACGAGATCGTCTCCCGCAGTGACGGCGTGATAGTCGTACGTGTTCGGCGCGGTCTTGCGGAAGTACACGTCCACGGCGTGGGAGCTTCCGAGCGAATCGTAGACCGTGATCGACGTCGAGAAGTTCGACGTGCCCGATGGGTCGTTGATGTCGAACGGCAACGTCGGCACGGTCGCGGCCGCATCGAGATTGGCGGTAATTTCGATGTTCTCGGTGATCTTCGGCGGAATGGCCGAGGTCGGAACCATCAGGGAGCTGGCCGATGCGGCAAACGTCCCATCGGGATTCGCGGCGTAACCCTGCACGGCCAAGCCGTTCAGGTTCGTCAGTCCGCCCTGGGCGTCCACCTTGAATTGGCCGGCTCGGGTGTAGAAGTTTCCCGAGACGCCTTCGATGGTGCCCTTGACGACAAAGAAGCCGTCTCCGTTCAGCGCCAGATCCGTCGCGACTCCAGTATTGGAGAGCGAACCCTGGGTGAACATCTGTTGGACTGCACCGACCCGCACTCCGGACCCGGGCAAGTTCGAGCCCTCGCCCGCGAGGATCGAGTGACCTAGGACGTCTTGAAAGACGACCCGTTGGCCCTTGAAGCCAACCGTATTGACGTTAGCAATGTTGTCGCTAACCACACCCAGTGCTTCGCCTTCCGCGCGAAGACCGGAAACGCCTGTATTCATCGCCTTCAAAACCATGGGAGCCTCCTGGATTTCCTTTCGGCTATGGGCCGACTTGTGATGTTTCGACCCGAAGTAGATCGGATACTGGGACACTGATCCCGCTGTCGAGATGAAGCAGCGGGAATCCTTGATCGAAGGACACAGCCTCGACGAGGCCGGTCGCTTCCTGACTCACACCGACGGGTACGTCGCCAGGCCCTCGGGCGTTGACGGACACGCTGTACGCGCCTGCGGGTTGCACGACGCCCGCATCGCTGCGGCCGTCCCAAGTCACTTGCACCAGACCGTCGTTGCGCGCGCCGATGTCGATGGTGCGCACGACGTTTCCTGTCTGGTCGCGGATCGACACCTGTGTCGTCTCGGTGTCCGCATCGAGGGTGAACGCAACCGGCGTCCCAACGCCAGTGCCGTCGACGGAGACGATCGACCCCTTCACCGTCGCCTGCTTGCCGACGAGACTGACCACCTCGGTGTTCGCGAGCCCGCGCGTTTGCGTCATCAGCATGTCGAGGCGATCGTTGATGCCGACTGACTGCTCAAGCCCAGAGAACTGGGCGAGCTCGGCGATGAACTGGTGATTCTCGACGGGCTTGAGTGGATCTTGGTACTGGAGCTGGGCCGTCAAGAGCTTCAGGAATGCATCACGACCCAAGTCGTCCCCGCCGCTCCCGAGGGCTTCCGTGAGACCTCCGGTCGTCGTGCCACCGATCGAGTCAATCATGACGCGTCACCCCACCACGTCCAGACGACGCTTGGAGCGCGCGCGTCCGTCTTTCGACGGTGTCGAGCGGCTGTATCGGTCGGGAACTTCCTGACTTCGTTCATGAGCTTCGACACGTACCCCAGCAAGACCGGTGCCAGTCCCGAAGGTGACCGACTGGACGCGAACGCCGATGGCTTGCAGAGCTCGCACGAGCACCCCTCGCTCGGCTTTCATGGCGGCGATCGCCCGGGATTCGACGGTGTCGATCGACACCCGAACGCCGTTTGCGTCGCGATTGAGCGTGACGGCAACCTCGCCGAGGTCACCGGCTTGCACACGCAACGTCACTCGCTCGGCGCTCACTTTGTCGGCGCCATGACCCCGAGCAACGGGTTTGGCCGCGGCAGACCGTGCCGCATCCGTCAGGTTCACGTCGCTCGACCGCCAACCAGTCGGCGCGGCGTTGCCTGCTCGAAGCTTCTTCACGGGCGGTATTTGCTCGGCAACCGTCGCCGCCAACGCGTAGGCCCACTCTTCGTCGTCACCGTCACGTCCTTGACGTGAATCACGTTCCGCCGGGTCTCCCACATGAAGTGGCGGTAGTCTCACGCCGCGTTCCATCACGCGCGCCCGCCGGTCACCATTCGAGAAGCGAATTCGTCGCTTTGTTTCTGCTCGCTGCGCTCCGCCGCGGTGCGTTCCTCTTGCGCGAGTCTCTGCGCCAAGGACTCGAGCTGCTGTACGGCCTTGTACGCCGCCGTGACCCGTTGGTGGACGCGTGTGGTCTCGGCCACGACTCGAGCGAGCTCGGCGAGGGCGACGTCTAGCCGCAGGTCGAGGTGCGCCACCCAGTCGTCCTGGTCGACCCAATCGCGACCCTGCCTTTCGGCACTTGCGAGGCCCTCGCGCTTGGCGAGCGCCGACTTTCGAGCGCTCCGCGCCGCTTCGACCGCGTGTTCGGCGCTCTTTTCTTCGTGGCGCGCGCGACCGAGCTCGGCGAGCTCTTGGTTCAGCTCACGCTCGCGGACCTCGATGAGACGCCCGATGCGCTTGCGCCGACTCACCCGCCAGCCCCCAAGGACGTCTGAGCGAGAGCCTGGAGGCGGGCGCGGGTCTCGTCCACGCCCGTGCGCTCCGACACGCTCTGCCGGAGGAAGGCATCGATGGCCGGCGCCATCTTGACGGCAACGTCGACTCGCGGGTCGCTACCCGCGACGTAGGCACCCACCTGAATCAAGTCCTCCGCGTCCTTGTGGGTAGCGAGCAGGCCCCGAACCTGCGCCGCCGCTTGAAGTCGCGGCGGATCGGCCACCTCGGGCGCCAAGCGCGAGATGCTCGCGAGGACGTCGATCGCCGGGAAATGTGAGCGCTCGGCCAACGAACGCGACAGCACGATGTGGCCGTCGAGAATCCCTCTGACCGCGTCGGCCACGGGATCGCTCAGGTCATCGCCTTCGACGAGCACCGTGTAGAGGGCCGTGATCACACCGGGGCCAGCGCACGTGCCGGCGCGTTCGAGCAGTCGAGGTAGGGCCGCGAATACCGAGGGCGGATACCCTTTGGTCGCCGGTGGCTCGCCCGCACCGAGCGCAACTTCCCTGAGCGCCATGGCGTACCGGGTCACCGAGTCCATGACCAGCAGAACGCTCTTGCCTTGATCACGATAGTACTCGGCGATGGCGGTGGCCGTTTGGGCACCACGGGAGCGCACCAGCGGGGGCTGGTCGCTCGTGGCAGTGACGACGACCGAACGGGCAAGTCCTTCGGGACCGAGCGCATTGCGCACGAAATCGTTGACCTCTCGTCCCCGCTCGCCGACCAGGCTCACGACGTTGACGTCGGCTTGGGAAGAGCGACAAATCATCCCGAGCAAGGTGCTTTTTCCGACTCCAGCGCCGGCGAATATCCCCACCCGTTGGCCGATGCCGAGCGTCAGCAAAGCATCGATGGCGCGGATGCCCGTCGAAAACGCCTCGTCGATGGGTCGCCGCTGAAACGGCGGTGGCGGCTCGGCATCCACCGGACGATGGGCGAGCGTGAGCGGCAACCCACCGTCGTCGAGCGGCGCACCGAAAGCGTCTAGCACCCGCCCGAGCAGCTCCTCTCCGACCGCGACGCGCGACACCCGTCCCGTCCTGACGACCGTGGCCCCCGGCCGAATCCCGCTCACGCTACCGAGCGGCGTTGCCAACAAGCGGTTGCGTTGGAAGCCGACGACCTCGACGTGGAGCCGCGAGCCGTCGGGCGCGACGATCTCGAGGGTCTCACCGACCGCAGCGCTCAGTCCGCCGACTTCCACCACCAAACCCACGACTTCCAGCACGACGCCGCACGGCTGATGGGCGAGCGCGGTTCGGCCAACCTCCGCGGCCCGCGACAATCGAGCCGACGCCTGCTCAAACACGCTCGTCCTCGGCGAGAATCGCGTTCGTCAACAGGTCTAGGCGCGTATCGATGGACTCGTCCACTTCGCCGAGTTCAGTCTCGACGATGCACCCGAACCTCGGCAGCTCGGGGTCGACGGCCACGTCGCAGCTCGCCGCGCTGCCGTCGAGACGGGCGACGAGCTCCCGCCGAACGTCCGAAAAACCACTACCAATCCGGACAAATACGCGATCGTGCTCCCCGAGGGCCGCGAGGCCCTCACGCACCAAGTCCCTCACCAACTCTGGCTCAATCGTGACCTCGCGCGCCACGACTCTTCGGGCGACGAGCAGTGCCAGCTCGACGACCTGTTGCTCGGCACGCTGGAACAGCTGAGCGCGGAGCTCCGAAATGTTCTCCACCGCCGTAGCGATCGTCGCGAGCGCTTCATCGTCGATCGCCGGAGCGATCTCGTCGGCGTAAGTGTCGGTTCGCGGCCGCTCGAATCCGTCGACCGCCATGCTCGAGTCGACGCCCTGGGCGTCGGCTTCGTCGAACGCGCTGGGCGCCGAATCGTCACCTCGAGGACGATTGCTCGCCGCTTCAGGGACACCATCGACCAGCCCAGGCGCCGACATCCCGCGAGGCATGCGCGGCGGCCTCAGCGTCGTGACATCGAGGGTTCGTGCCGCCACCGTGGCAGATGCGCCCAGCCAAGCCGGCACGCTCACGCCCCCCGCCCTCACCTCGTCGAACTCGTGAGTCGCGAGGGCTTTTCGGGCAGAATCAGACGACTTCATCGTTGTCGCTCCCGAGTGACAGGGTGCCTTCCGCTTCGAGCCTGAGCGCGATCTCGACGATCTCCGCTTGGGCCGCTTCGACGTCTGCGAGACGCACGCCGCCCAGCATCTCGAGGTCGTCGCGGATCAAGTCTCCAGCGCGCTTCGACATACTGGAAAACAGATGGGTCTTGAGATCTTCGCTCGCGGTCTTGAGCGCGAGCGTGAGTCGATCGCCAGGAACCGCCTTGAGCAGCTCGCGGAGCGATTTGGGGTCGATGAGTCTCAGGTCGTCGAAGCTGTACATGGCTCTTCGAATCTCGGCAGCAAGGTCCTCGTTGCTTTCCTCGAGATCGCCGAGCAGCAGCTCGCAAGTCTCTTTGCCGAGCATGCGGACCACGGCAGCCGAGCGCGCGACGCCATCGACGCTGATGGCACTGCCCCCGTCGCCGCTCGGTAGCTCGGCGCTGATGGCCGTGGCCACATCCTCGAGCAACGCGCCCGGAACCTCCGTCATCGTGCCGAGTCGAGCGAGTACCTCGGGGCGGACGGGCTCCGGCAACATCTCGATGAGCATCGCGCCTTTGTCCGCGTCGATCTGGGACATCATCGCGGCGATGAGCTGCGGATGCTCGTTCTCCAGCACCGCCGCAAGAGCTGACGGCTCGGCGGCGGCCAGCCGATCGAGGGCCGACGGCGGCGCGTCCATGAAAATCTCGTCGGCACGTGCTTCGCCGAGGGCGCGTGTCGAGAGTCGGCGCAGGTAGCGCACTCCACCTCGCGGAACAGCGACAGCTTCGCCGCTCTTGCTGACGAACTCTTCGTAGACTTCTTCGAGTGCCGCGGCGGGTACGGTACGCATCTCCGCGGCAACCTCCCGGAGCCGTTTGAGGTCGGCCGCGTCCAACTCACTGACGATCGGCGCAGCCATGCCCTCCTCGAGGGACAGGAGCATCAAGACAGCCTTCTCGGGACCCGACAAACCGGAGCCCGAAGCGGTCACGGTAGCTTTGCTGTCTTCGCTCATCTGCGACGTCCGTCTCGCGGATGCTAGGACCGTGCCGAATCTGCGACGCCGGTCGCCTCGGCACTGTTCAGCCAGCGCCGAAGAATTACGGCGGCCGTCGCCGGATCGTGCTCGGCGATTTCCAACGCCTTGGCCCGGTAGTCGAGGCCGCTCGCGAGCTGGCCAGCTACCCCCGGCATGCCGGCAGCTTCGAGCTCGGCGAGCAATGCCCCCTGCTCCAAAGCCTTGACCTTCGCCGGCTGAGCTTTGCCCTTGCTGCCTCGACGCCAGAGCAAGACGATGATCGCCAAGAGCACGACGAGCACTCCGCCGGCGATCGCCAGGTATTTCCAATGCTGCTGGTACAGCGGGACCGGCGGTGCCACGTCGTCGTCGAAACCGTCGAGCTTGGCGAATTCGGCGTTCTCGATGCGGATTTGGTCGCCCCGCTCGGCGTTGAAACCCACGGCGCTCTTGACGATCTCGCCAAAACGCTCGAGCTCCTCCTTGCTACGGGGAACGTAGGTGAGCGCGCCTTCCTTCTCCTCGTAGTTGCCGTCCATCAGCACGGCCACCGAGACCCGATTGATCCGACCTGCGGGAGTTCGCACCTTCTCGGTGACTCGGTCGACTTCCCAGTTGCGGGTCTGGCTTCGACGAACGAGCCCACCAGCGCCGGCCGCGAGCTCTTCCTCCGGCGGCGCGAATTCCGGGTCCCCGTCCGGCAGGTTGGTCTGCGCGCCTGGCACCCCCGCCACGGTGGCCCCCTCGCCCGCGGCAGATTCTTCGACCTTGTGCTCGCTCCGAAGCGCGGTCTGGCTCGGCTCGTAGTGCTCTTCGGTGCGCTCCCGGGTGGCCGCATCGAGATCGACGTGCACCCGGACATCGGCCTTTCCGCGTCCCACGGCTCGCTCGAGTAGCGAGCGCGCCAGGTCCTCCATCTTGAGAGCAACCTCTCTCGACTGCTCCGCCTGGAGATCGGACCCACCGCCGGCGGTCGAACCGTCGGCGTTTGGACGGTGCAGCGTCAACCCGTCGGTGTTGACCACCGAGACGCCCTCGTGTTGCAAGCCGGGCACGGCCGAAGCCACGAGGTGAACGATCCCAGCCACTTCTGCTTTGCCGAAGCTCACGCCCTTGTTGAGCTGCAGGACGACCGACGCCGAGGCCTGTTCGTCGCGAGCCACGAAAAGACGACGCTCGGCCATCACGAGGTGGACGCGTGCGTTTTGAACACCGTCGATCGTGCGAATCGACCGACCCAGCTCGCCTTCGAGCGCTCGCCGCAGGTTGACCTGCTGTTCGAATTCGGTGGCGCCGAGGTGCGATTGATCGAAGATCTCGAAGCCCACCGAGCCTCCCCGGGGCAGCCCTGCCGAGGCGAGCTCGAGGCGGAGCGCGTGCACGCGGTCGTGAGAGACAGTGATTGCCGTCCCGTTCGCCTCGATTTCGTGAGGGATCTTGAGCTCGTTGAGCTTTTCCGCCACCGCCGCGGCGTCCTCGGGCGTCAGCTCGGTGAACAGATAACCTTGGCGCTCGATGGAGCCGACACCCGCGATGGCGAGCACGCCGACGAGCACGCCGAGCGTGACGACGAGCAGCGCCACCCGCTTGGCGGTGGACAGGGACGCCCAGAACCCCATGAGCTGATTCCTCGCTGGCTGCTCTTCGTCGGCCACGGCTCAGTTTCGTTGCAATTTTGGAACCAGCATCGCGTCGACCCGGACTCCGGCTCAGACCTGCATGCGCCAAAGCTCGTAGAACGCGTCCACGATCTTGTTACGAACGTTGCTGGCCAGCCGAAATTCGATGTCCGCCTTGCTCAACGCAATCATCGTCCCGTGGATGTCGTCTCGAGTGCCCGCCGCGAATTCATCCGCGGCGCGAGCCGCCTCTAGGCCGGTCGCGTTCGCGCTCTGCACCATTCGGCCGAGAATGTCCCCGAAAGGGTCGACGCCGATCCCGGGGGTTTTCGACGCCTCGTCGAGCGCTTGCGGTGCCAACCCGTCGAGCGGCTGGGCGGCGCCATCCGCGATGCTCAGCGGCTCGTTGGGCTGCGCGAGCGCGATACCGGGAGCCTGAACGGGCATCAAGCTCATGGAATCAGCCGCCGATGTCGATGGCCGAGCGCGCCATTCGCTTCACGGCGGAAACGCTGCTGACCCCCGCCTCGTACGCGCGAGAAGCGGTTATCATGTTCACCATTTCTTCGACGACGTTGACGTTGGGATACTCGACGTAGCCCGCTTCGTCGGCGTCGGGGTGGCCCGGTTGGTGAACCATCATGCCCGGTCGCTGGTCCTCGACGATCCGGTCCACGTGCACCACCGAAGCGGAAGCATCCGTTCCAGCGCTGAAACGGGCTTGACCGAGCGGACGAGCGACGAAAACGGGATCGAGACGGCGATACGGGCCGCCTTCCTCGGTGCGTGTCGTTTTTGCATTCGCGAGGTTGGAGGCGATCGTGTTCATTCGGACCCTCTCGGCCGAAAGGCCCGAGGCCGAGATTTCCATGGCGCTAAAAATTCCCAACATGCAAAAACCTCCTCGGGGTCGCGCTAACGAGAGTCGTTCGCGGCGTAGGCGAGCTGCCTCAGCTCCGCTGAGACGATGGCGGAAACCACGTCGTAGCGAATGTGGTTCGCCGCCACCTTCGACGCCTCGCGATCGAGCGAGACGTAGTTGTTGTCCCGACCGCGGCCGGCGGACAAATCGTGGAAAACGCGACCGGCCATCGGTGCCGCACTGCCCGCCGGCGATGCCATGTGCGCCGAGCTCGTCCGCTCTAGCGCAACGGCAAAGGTCGCCGGGAACGTATCGTCGACGCGACGAAGGTCCCGAGGTTTGAAACCGGGCGTCTCGACGTGCGCGACGTTCGACGCCAGCAGGTTGTGTCGCTCGAGGTGGTAGTCGAGCGACTTCTGCAGAGGGGCGACAGGGGCGAACAGCGCGTCCACGATGCCGTGCCTGGAGCACGCCGCGTGCCAGGCGCTCGGTGGCGGCCGATACCGGCTGAAACATTCAGCTCAAGGCTTGGCGATTTCGGCCGTCCAAGACGACATCGAGACGTTTGGCCGCAGCGCCATGGGTGTCTAGCGACCTCATGGGGTTTTTTTGACCCGCCATGCCTCGACCCTGTCGAATCATCACATAACTATTCGCATTTATTAGTGATAATTGACCTGTCGGACTTTGTCCCACGCGGAAGTTGCCTGGGTAACTCCTGACCCATGACGCGCGTCTCGCGTGGACTCGACCAAACCGGCAATCGCCAAGAGTTCCACGCCTAGCAGCCAGGTTTCTGGCGGTTGGCCCGCGCCTTGCTCTGGCGATGGTTCACCCGCGTTTGGGTCCATGAAGGAGATGACTTTTCAAATGATGAACACCACCGACAACGCCGCCCCGACAGAAAACATCACCATTCGCTTGGACGACGAGGAGCGCGGCTCGGGAGTGTTCGACTCGGGAGTGTTCCCGGCAGGTGGGGAGATCAGTGACGTCGAGGGCACGCCGGCTCCGAGAGTCTCAGGCCAGATGCCGCGAAGCATGGCTGGAGTCATCGGTAGCGCCGAATCGCTCGTCGACCTCTATCGGGTCATCGATCGAGTCGCGGACACCGATTGCACGGTGCTCGTGACCGGTGAGAGCGGCACGGGCAAAGAGCTCGTAGCGCGCGCAGTACACAGCGCGAGCCCGCGCAACGAGGCGAGCTTCGTCGCCATCAACTGCGGCGCCATCCCCGAAAACCTTCTCGAGAGCGAGTTGTTCGGGCACGCCCGAGGTGCCTTTACCGGCGCCCACGCGGCGAAGGCGGGGCGCATCGCCCAAGCCCAGGGTGGCACGCTGTTTCTCGACGAAATTGGCGAGATGCCGCTCGCGCTCCAGGTGAAGCTGCTCCGCATCCTGCAGAGCCACGAGTACTCCCCTGTGGGCGACACACGGACGCTTCAGGCCGACGTGCGAATCGTCGCTGCCACGAACATCGATTTGGAAAAGGCCGTCGCGGCGGGAACCTTCCGCGAGGATCTGTACTACCGGCTCAACGTCATCCATCTCGACGTTCCGCCGCTGCGTGAGCGTGCTGAGGACGTGCCGCTGTTGGTGCAACACTTCCTCATTCAGGCTCGCAAAAAGACCGGTCGAAACGTTTCGGGAATCTCCCGCTCCGCCGCCCAGCTCTTGGTCACATACGACTGGCCCGGCAACGTTCGAGAGCTCGAGAACACGATAGCGCGCGCGGTCTTGCTCATTGCCGGCGAGCGGATTGAGCCGCAAGACCTGCCCTCACGCGTTCGCGGGCTCGGCGGCGAACGACGCGCTGCGCCTCAGCTACCAGATTCCGGCATCGATCTGCGCAACGCTGTCGAGCTCTTCGAGAACGGCCTGATCCGTCAGGCGCTCGACCGGACGAGCTGGAACAAAAACCGCGCGGCCCAATTGCTGGGGCTCAACCGGACCACCTTGGTCGAGATGCTGAAGCGCAAGCGCATGTCGAAAGCGGCCTGAGCGAAAGCTCACCGATTCGGTGGCGGCGCCAAGAGGCGGGCTTCGAGCCCGCCTTTTTTCGTTCAGCCACCGTTGGCGCGCGGCTTGCGATCAGTGGGACCAGAGTACGAGCGGGCCACAAGCAAGACCCCAGTCATCACGCCGTGATTCATCCAAACTCCTCGAAATTCAGCTGGCAGATTCGGCTCAGCGTCACGGTCGCGACGTTCATTGCCGCCACACTTCTGGCGCCCGAGGCGCTCGCGCAGAGGTGGGTCGTGGACGGCGAGCTCGGGCTGGCCACGGGCCTTCAGGGCGGCAATCCGGGCGACAGCAGCATCGCGTGGGAACGGGCGCGCACACGGATCTTCGGCGGGGCGGACATCCACGTCGACGAGACGGAGTACGAGGCATTCGGATTTCGCGCGTTCGTCGAGATCGAGCCACGGGCGGCCATCGGAGCGGAGGTCCGCTACATCCGATGGCTTTCCGAGAGCGTAGGGGCGTTCGTCAACGTCACCGGCACAGTGGCACCACGTACGTTGATAGGAGGTGGCGTCGGCGCAAAATTTCTCATTCCGCTCGGCAAGAAGACGAGCTTGCTGCTCGAACCTTCGTTCAACGCGCTGCCTCTCGGCAGCGATCTCCCCAAAAACAGCGTCTTGATGTGGGCGCTCTTCTCGGCAGGTATCCGTGCGCGTTTCTGATCTGCTGGTTCCGATACTTCTGGCCGCCGGCGCCGTGCTCGCGCTGACGAGTGGCTGCGCCGACGCCTGCCTGAGACACAGCGATTGCACGAGCGGTTTGCGTTGCCGGCAAGGAGTCTGCGCCGTGAAGCAGACCGGCGACGCATCCGATGAGGGAGGCTCGGAGGGCGGCAGCACAGCCAACCCCGACGGACCGCCGGATCCGCCGCCAGCGCCTGATGCCTCGACCGAAGACTCTTCGATGCCTCTGCTGGACGCCGCGAGCGACTCGTCATCAGACGCCACCGCAGATGCAGATGCCGATGCGGACGCACCGAGCGACGCAGATGCCGCCAACGATGGAGCCGGCGGTGGCTGAGCGCTGGCATCAGCATTGCATCTTGTTCGGGACAACGGACGGCCCACTCGGCCGCCTTTGGAGATAGAAGCCATGTTTCGATCGCTCCACGTCGCTGCCACCGGGATGTCTGCCCAACAGACCAACCTCGAATCAATTTCGAACAACATCGCCAACGCGAATACGGTTGGTTTCAAGAAGCAGCGCGCGAGCTTTCAGGACTTGCTCTACCAGACGGTGCGAGCCCCAGGCGCTCGCACTGGGCCGACAAACGTCGATCCGACAGGTTTGCAAGTCGGCAACGGAGTCAAAGTCGTCGGGACCGCTCGCATTCATCAGCAAGGGGCCATCAACATGACGAACAACCCCCTCGACGTCGCGATCGAGGGCAACGGCTTCTTCGTCGTGCAGCAGAACGATGGGACACCCGCGTACACGAGGTCCGGCACTCTGCGTGCGGACGGCGAGGGGCGACTGGTCACTCCCGAAGGCCTGGTGCTCGACCCGCCTGTCACGATCCCGCCGGAGGCGACGAGCCTCTCGATCTCGTCCACCGGTGCGGTCAGCGCGACCGTTCCCGGGCAACCCGAGCCGGTGGATGTCGGGCAGATCCAGACGGCCATTTTCATCAATCCCTCCGGACTGAGCTCGCTCGGACACAATCTCTACTCGCAATCCGCAGCCAGCGGCGACCCACAGCTCGGTAACCCCGGCGCGGATGGTCGGGGCACACTACTTCAGGGCGCCCTCGAACAAGCCAACGTCGACGTGGTCGAAGAAATGATCGGTCTCATCGGCGCCCAGCGAAACTACGAAGTCAACTCGCGTGTCATCGCGGCAGCGGACGAGATGCTCCGCGCAGCCACGCAAATGAGGTAACGCTTGAAACGCGCAGCATTCGCATTCGTCCTCGCCGTTTCGGCGCCCGCATCGGCGGAGCCCGTGCGGACCATCGACGCCGAAAGGGTGACCGTCGGTGACGTCGTTGATTCCGCAGCGGACGCCGCTGCTGCCGTGGACCTCGGCCCGGCGGCGCCCCCCGGCGGCAGCCGGCTGGTGACGGCGCGGGAGATCCGTCGCCACCTTCGAAACGCCGGGATAGACGTGAGCAAGCTTCGGCTGCCGGCCGTCGTGCGAGTCAAAACAGCTGCGCGCCGGATCGAGCCGAAGGAGCTCGCGACGTTCCTCGACTCCGCGATCCGTGACGCGCTTCCACGCGGCGTGATGTTGCTCAAGGTGTCACCGAGTCGCGCCATCGTGGTTTCGCCGCGGGCCACCGCGGGCAAAGCCCGCATCCCGAAACTGCCAAAACGAGCGGGCAAGCTCAGCTCGACGGTAACCGTCGACATCGAGGTGGGCGGCAAGTCCGTGCTCCACCTGCCGGTGAGCATCGTCATCGATGTGAGCGCCGACGCCGCCCGTGCCGACGTCGGCAAGGGCACACGAGTCTCCTTGGTGATCGAGCGGCGCGCGGCGACCGTGAGCACCGCTGGCATCGCACTCGACGACGGCGATGTCGGAGAAGTCGTGCGATTCCGCGTAGCCAAAACCGGGCGAACGGTGCGCGCCAAGATTGTCTCTCGGCACCGAGCCCGAGTCATCGAGGTGAACCGATGAACGCCAGGTGGCTTCTCGTGCTCGGTATCGCGAGCGAGCTTCTCGCTTGTGGTCCGAATCACATCCGGCCGTTCAATCCGCGCGAACGCAAGCGAGACATCGGACAATACGCGGTCACGAGCGAACAGAACAAACCTACCACCGGCTCGATCTACACGGAGGCAGTAGCCGGTTACCTCGAGGACACCCGCGCCGTGAGAGTCGGCGACATCGTGTTCGTGAAAATCGACGAGCGAGCCGACGCCCAGGGCGACGCGTCGACCAAGCTCAGTAGAAACAACGAACGCGAGTCCGGCATCGACGCCCTCGTCGGCTTGGTTCCCGCCATCAAGAAGGCGTACCCGAACATCAACCCCGGCCAACTCGTCTCGCTGATGTCGAAGGCGGACTTCAAGGGAGACGGGCAAACGAGTCGAAAGGGCGAGCTCAAAGGGCGCATCGCCGTGCGCGTCCGGGAGCAGCTACCCAACGGCGACCTGTTCATCGAAGGCACGAAGGTCGTCATGATCAACTACGAGGAGTACCACCTCTACATCTCAGGGATCGCGCGACCGACGGATATCGGGACCGACAACGCCATCGCGTCGTCCTATCTCGCCGACGCTCAGGTCGAGTTCACCGGCCGCGGCGACATCCAAGACCAGCTGAAGCGCGGCTGGCTCTCCAAGACCATGGATAAGGTGAGGCCATTTTGAAAAGCTCGAAGCTCGCTCGCTGGGTGCTCGCCGTTTCTCTCGGCGTCGCCACCACGTTCACTGCCGACGCTCGGGCGGACCGCTTGCGCGACCTCGTCGACGTCGTCGGGGTTCGGGAGAACCAATTGCTCGGTTACGGCGTGATCACCGGGCTGAACGGCACGGGGGACGACGTTTCCGCGCCGTTTGCCATGCAGTCACTCCGCTCACTGCTGCGACGGCTGGGCGTGCAGGTGGACGCGCGACAGCTCCGGCTACGCAACGTCGCCGCGGTCGTCATCACGACGAACATTCCGCCGTTTGCCCGTGCGGGCTCCAAGCTCGACATCACTGTTTCGTCGATCGGCAACGCCAAGTCGCTGCGAGGTGGTGTGCTGCTGCAGACGCCGCTCCGCGGCGCGGACCGCAAAGTATACGCCGTCGCTCAAGGCTCGCTCGTGCTCGGGGGATTCTCGGCGAGCGGCGCCGGCGCCGGCGTGCAGGAGAACATCACGACCGCCGGACGCATCCCCGGCGGAGCCATCGTCGAGCGCGAGATCAAGACCCGGTTCTCGAAAAAGGACGTCGTGACACTCGCGCTTCGCCGTCCGAGTTTCCAGACGGCACAGCGGATGGTCGACGCACTGAACGCCAAGCTCGGCAAGGGTGCCGCGAAAGCAATCGACGGTGGGGCAGTCCAAGTGCGGGCGCCGCGCAAGCTCAGGGGCAACCCCGTCGGCCTGCTAGCAAAGATCGGCCAGATCGAGGTCAAGCCGTCGAGCGTCGCCCGCGTGGTCATCAACGAGCGGACCGGCACGATCGTCGCCGGCGGGGACGTCCGGCTCTCCCCGGTTGCCATCGCGCAAGGGGGCATCACCATCTCGGTCAAAGAAACGCCCGAGGTCGTGCAGCCCAAGGAACTGGCCGACGGGGACACTGCCGTCGTCGACCGCACCGACGTCGATACCGTCGAGAAGACCCCCGCCCTCACCTACGTCGATGGCGCAGCCTCGCTCGCGGACCTCGCCCAGGCGCTCTCGACGTTCGGCGTCTCCCCCCGCGAGCTTGCGAGCATCCTTCAAGCGCTGCGCGCGGCTGGAGCACTTCGCGCGGAGTTGATCATCCAATGACCGTCGCGATGACGCCTGTCGGGGCATTACCCGCCCCATCGGTTGAAACCGATGGCAACCTGGCTATCTCACACGCACGCGTCGCGCCGGCAGCCGAGTCTGAAGTCGACCCCAAAGCCCTCGAAGCCGCGCGCAGCTTCGAAGCCATTTTTGTCCGTCAGCTGCTCGGTTCGCTCCAGAAAACCACGCAACTGGGTGGCGAAGGGCCCATGACTTCGGGAGGCGGCATGTATTCCAGCGTCGTCGTCGGCGCTCTGGCCGACTCGGTGGCCGGGGGCGGCGGCATCGGTCTCGCCGAAGTCGTTGCCCGGGCGATGAGCCAAGGGGCCACGAAGTGAACTTCTTTGATTTCAGGTACTTATGCCAACGGTAGGCGCGCTACCGTCGCTGGCCGGCGCCATCGGGATCTTTTTTTCTAAAGGTCCGACCGCACGAGCCGTTCGTTCCATACGGCGTGGAACCATCCAGTTCGGGGGCTCCGCGACTTGGAGGAGACCATGAAAGGAATCAGCGGCAACCCGGCTCTCGCAGCGTACGAGAGAATGTCTTCAGTTACTTCGACGGCAAAAATCGCGAAGCCTGAAGCAGCACCGCCGGGCCAACAGTCCACTGAGGCAGCCAGCGTCAACATTTCGTCCGAGGCAAGGGAGTTGGCCTCCGGGACGGGACAGGGCGTGAGCAGCCAGCGAGTCGAGGAGCTCAAGGCAGCCGTCGCTGACGGAACCTTCGAGGTCGACGCCAGAGCCGTCGCGGAACGTCTGATCGACACATCGGGTTGATCAGCGCGCAGCGCGACCTTTTCTAGTCGCGAGGTTGAGCATGGAAGAGAGTGAGAAAGATACTGGGGGCCAGGATCTCGACCTAGCCCTCGTGGAAATGGATCAGGTGCTCGGCGAGGAGAACCAGGCGCTGCGCACGCTCGATGCCGACGGAATCGATCGAGCGGCGACTCGAAAGGCCGAGCTCAACGCAATAATTCGTCGACTCGTGCGAGATGTTCGACCCGGACCGGCCCACCGCGACCTGCTCGAAGGCATCCAGCGGGCTGCGCTGGCAAACCAACTGTTGCTGGTGCACGCGCGCAACTCGGTCAGAAGCGTGCTCGCCCTGGCCAGCGGGCAGCCGCTCGACTCGCACCCGAGCGACTCGTCGCCTCCACCCGCGCTCAGGTTGAACCTCAAGGGCTAGCGTGACGGGCCTCTCCAGCCTCTTGTACACCGCGCGGGACGCCCTCGCGGCGCAGTCGTTCGGCCTGGCGATAACCGGCCAGAACGTGTCGAACGTCAACACCGAGGGTTATGTTCGGCGCGACCCGCTGCTGCAGGCTCGACCCCTCGGCTCCTACGGCACGGTGGAAATTGCCGGTCTTCGCCGCGCCACCGACCAATTCACCGAACGCCGTTACTTCGAGATCACGGGGTTGGCGAGCGCCGCCCAGGAGCGCCAAAGCCACCTGACCGGCATCGAGAGCCTGTTCGACGACGGCCTGGGTCCCGGAGTCGGCTCGTCGCTCGATGCGATGCTGTCCGCGTTCTCCGAGCTCGCGACGAATCCCGGAGACCCGACCGCGCGCGCGACGACGCTCGAACGCGCTGCCCAGTTCGCCGAACGTATGGGCGAAACCGCCGACCGCCTCGCCAAGATCCGCGAGGAACTACTGAGCAAGGCTCAAAACGTCGTCACCGACGTGAACGGCAAGGCCAGCGAGCTTGCGCTGCTCAATCGGCGAATTCAAATGCTCGAAGCCGGCGGCAACGACGCTGCCGACCTCAAGGACCAGCGTACGAGCTTGCTGCTCGGGCTCGCGTCCAACATCGACGTCCACACGTTCACCAACTCCAAGGGTGAGCTCGTCATCCAGGCGTCGGGCACGACTCTCGTCGAAGGAGGCAACGCCCGGCAGCTGTCGATCGGCCTCGACTCCGGCGGCTCGATGCAACTCTTCGCCAGCGGGATCGGCGGAGGCTCACCGACGGAGATCACTCAATTTTTGAGTGGCGGCACTCTCGCCGGGATCCGAGACACCCGCGACGTCGAGGTCGTCGACGTCGCGACGCGCCTCGACCAGCTCGCCTATGACGTCGCCAACGCCGTCAACACCCAGCACGCGACCGGCTACGGGCTCGACGGTGTCACCGGCCGTGCACTCTTCAGCGTGGCTGCGACGCCGCTCGGCGCGGCGCGCTCGCTAGCGCTCGATGCGGCTATGGTCGGACAACCCGACCGAATCGCGGCGTCGGACTCTCCCACGGGACTCGCCGGCAACTCCGGCAACGCCCTCGCGCTCGCGGACCTCGCCAACCTATCTCTCACGTCCGGGGGCACGCGGACTTTCGCCGAAGGCTACGCGGACATCGTCGGCGACGTCGGCAATCGTGCGGCGGCAGCTGGCCAAGAGGCCGTCATGCGCGAAGCCATGTCGGCGCAAGTATTCGCCATGCGCGAGTCGCAGTCCGGAGTGTCGCTCGACGAGGAAATGATCTCGCTGACTCGATACCAAAGAGCCTATGAAGCCGCCGCAAAAGTTCTCGCGACGGTGGACCAGCTCTTGCAGGAGCTGATGGCTACGGTCGGCCGGTGAGAATCACGGACAACATCAGGTTTCAGTCGGTGACGCGCTCACTGGCCTCGCTCGCTTCGCGGCAGGCGGAGGCGGCGCGGCGCGCGTCGACAGGCGAACGGGTTGGCGCCCCTTCGAGCGATCCCATCGCCGCCGCCGATCTCAGCCGGATGCGCTCGATGCTCGTTCAGAACGCAACGCATCAAAAAGCCATCGACACCGTGCGGGGAGACGTCGAACTGTCGGAGGGCATGCTCGACGAAGCCTCGGTCATCCTTCGACGCCTCGACGAGATCGCCATACAGGGTGCCAACGGCGTGCTGTCGGCAGACGAGCGTACGGCTCTCGCCGCCGAGGTCGGAGAGCTCGAGGAGCAGCTGGTTTCCATCGCCAACACCAAGGGTGGACGTGGGTACCTGTTCGGGGGCACTGCGACGGACACCCGGCCGTTTTCCACTGCCGGTGTTTTCTCCGGCAACGACGACGTGCAACAGATCGAGGTCGGCCCGGGGTTGGCGGCGCGGGTGAACGTCAGTGGGGCAATCGCTTTCACCGCGGCGGGGGGAGTCGACGTGTTTGCCTCGGTGAGCGCCCTCGGAGCCGCGCTGACCGCGAACGATCAAGCTGCGGTCGCTGCGAGCCTCGACGGGATCCATGCCTCGAGCGACCAACTCGTCCGCGCTCGCGCCGGAGCCGGAGTGATGCTCAGTCGCCTGGAGACCAGCCAGGCCGCCCTCCAAAAGGCCGAGCTGGCCATCAGCGAGCGCCAAAGCGACGTCGGCGGTGCCGACCCCTACGCGACCTACACCGAGCTCGTGCAAGTGGGCCAGAGCATCGAGCAAGCGATCGCTGTTTCGCGCAACACGCTCAACAACAGCCTGCTGCGCTTCTCCTGAAGTCGCGCCCCGAGCATCGAGGGCGCTGGAGCCGGCCGCTGACAGGCGGCTGAAAAACGGCGTTGGTGCCCGACGACACTCGCGTCCGAGTCGAGCGTTGGCACTGCGCGTGCAGTCACGCACGGCATGCTCGTCATTGCTCGCCGGCGCGGCCAACGGATCGTGATCGGAAACGACATCGAGATTTTCATCACGGGACTCCACAAGAACACCGTTCGCTTGGGGATCCGCGCGCCAGCCAGCCGCACGGTGTTGCGCGGCGAGGTGCACGACAACGTCGAAGCCGCGAACCGTGACGCCTTGGCCACTGAAGTCTGCGTCGACGCCGGCGTCAGCGTGCACAGCGTCAGCGACCTAAGAAAGGTCGCGTCAACTCGCTGACTGTCGAGCATCGGCGGGACGAATGTGCCCGTCGAACGACGAAACAATCTTGGCACGCCTGTTGATAGAGAAACCCCGGTACCGCATGCCCGCACTCGCCGACTCGAGAGACGCGCCGTTCGTCGCCGACGATTTTCTCGCGGACAACCTCGAGCAGCTGGCGGGCTCCGGGCACACCGCGAGGGAAGTGCAAGATGCCGAGGGCCTCGGATCGGTCCGTCGGTTGCTCGACGGAACTCCGGTCGTGAATATCGATGGCCGAGCGCTCGGGGCACCGCCCGGATTCGACCACCTCCGCTCGATGCTGCGAGACCGAATGCCGGGTCCCATCCTGCTGTTCGGTTGGGGCCTGGGCCACCTGGCCCGCGCTCTCCGAGCCGAAACCAACGACACGATCGCCATCTACGATCCCGCGCCGGGGGTTTTGCGAACGGTGCTCGAGCACGGTCCTTCGGACATCGGCGCGCACGCGGTGTTCACCAACCTTCACGACCTCGTCCAGGCGTGGCCGATCATCTCCCGTCACGAGCCGCGAGCCACCGTAGTTCGGTCACAAGGCTACGCTGAGGCCTTTCCAGACGCGCACGCGGAACTCTTGTTGACGGTCGAGCAACTCGTCCAGCGGGTCAACGTCAACGCCAACACGTGGGACCTCCGAGCGCGTACTTGGGTGGAAAACTTGCTCGAGAACGTCGACCTGCTTCGAACCGCACCGACGGCCCTCGCCCTGGAAGGATGCTTCCGGGGCGTTCCAGCGTTCGTCGTCGGCTCGGGCCCATCGCTCGCAAAAAACATCGAGTTCGTGCGGCAAGCGGCGAAAAAAGGCATCGTCTTCTGCGCGAACTCCACGGCACGCGCCTTGGCCGCCGCCGAGGTCGAGCCCCAGGTCATCGGCTGCATCGAGTCGATCGACGTTTCGCACCGCCTCGCAGATCTCCCGTTCATCGATCGGGCGGTACGCGCCTTCAGCATCGTTGGTCATCCGGCCGTGTCGCGAACCGGCCGCGGTCCTCTCCTACCGATCTACGAATCACTCGATGCCATCAGTCGCCCTCTGCAAGAGCTGACGGGCAGGCACGGCGTACCCCTGGCCGGAAGTGTTTCGACGGCGCTCTTTTCGCTGGCTGAGCGGCTGGGTTGCGGACCGATCGTGCTCGTCGGTCAGGACATGGCCTACACCGACGGCCATCCCTACGCCGCGGGCACCGGCTACGAGACCTCGCGAGCTCGTGTCTGCCGCGAGTCGGGCACGATCGAGCTCGACTGGAATCACGAGGTGCACTCGGCACACGGCACCCAGCATGGACGGATGCACGACCGCGAACCGTTGTTCGAGGTCCCCGCGTGGGGCGGCGAAGGTACCGTCCCCGCGGGGCCCGCGTTCAATGGGGTTCGCCTCTGGTTCGAAGGTGCGGCGATCACGCTGGCGGAGCAGCGCCCGGAGGTCACCGTCGTCAACGCGACCGAAGGCGGCGCGAGAATCGTCGGGTTCGAAGAGCGCTCGCTCGCCGAAGTCGTCGAAAAACTGCCGGAAAGAAACATCACGTCCGCGGAGATCGCCGCCGAAGCAGCGCTTCACGCCAAGCTCCCGACCGCAAGCGAGATCCGAGATTGGGCCGAGCGCCACGCGAGCACTGCGAGGGAGGCGCGCCGAGCGGCCGAGCTCACCCGCAAGCTGTCGGAACACGCACTCGCCGCATCGCGCGGCGGAGATCCATCCAGCGTTTCGGTGGCATTCGCCGAGCTCGGGAAGTCGGAGAAGGAGCTCCGCGAACGCTTGCACGCCGTCCCGTTCATCGAAACTTGGGCACACGCGGCAGTCACGGCAGCCACCCGCAAGGGTCACGCGGATCATGGGACAGGCGGGACGACGGAGACGGCACTTGGAGCCCTCCGCGAAGAAGCAGCCGTCACGAACGCGCTCGCCGGCGCGCTCGAAGAACTGGAGGGCGCCGTGCGCGCCGTCGCGACGCGGCTGAAGGAACAGCCATCCTCGAAGGTAACAGGAAGGGAATCCAATCCATGAGTCTCAGAATTCAAACGAATGTCGCCTCGATGCAGGCGCAGATGAACCTCGGCAAGAATCAAAGCATGCTCGGCACGAGCTTCGCCAAGTTGTCGAGTGGCTTCCGCATCAACAGCGCCAAGGACGACGCCGCGGGGCTCGCGATCAGCGAGAGCATGAGATCGCAGATTCGATCCTACGTCGTGGCAGAGCGCAACGCGAACGACGCCATCTCGATGGTGCAGACGGCGGAAGGTGCGCTCGGCGAGGTGCATTCGGTCATCGGTCGAATGAGAGAGCTGGCGATGCAGGGAGCGAACGGGTCGCTGAGCGCCACCGACCGCGGATATCTGAACACCGAGTTCCGCGCGCTCCAGTCGGAGATCACCCGCGTGCAAGGCGCGGCCAAGTTCAACGGCAACCAGTTGTTGAGCTCGACAGCGACGTCGATTCAGTTCCAGATCGGGCTCGACAACACCGCCTCGGATCAGCTGACGCTGAGCTTCGGCGGGGTCGCCCTGACAACTCTTCTGGCAGGCACCACCACGCTCGCGGGCGCGGGTGCCACCGGATCGCTCACAGCGCTCGGCCGAATCGACAGCGCCCTGACCGCCATCTCCACCAAGCGTGCCGACTACGGCGCCGCGATGAACCGCCTCGACATCGTCACGAGCAGCATTTCGACGATGCGGCTGAATCTCTCGGCAGCCAACTCGCGCATTCGCGACGTCGACGTCGCCTCCGAAACCGCCAAGCTGAGCCGCAACCAGATCCTGAGCCAGGCTGGCGTCTCGGTGCTCTCCCAGGCCAACCAGCTGCCACAGCTGGCTCTCGGACTGCTCCAATAGCGCCTCGGGGCAGCTCTCAATGCCCGGTTCGGGCCCCGGCCGCGAAGGCGCGCCGGGGCCGGGATCCGCCTCCCCCGGAGGCGAGATCATTTTTTTCTCAAGACTGCCTGCGCCGGCCCGTTCTGGAGGGTCGCAGGGCATTGACGCCCGAGCCGCCACCTCGGCGGCGCAACCTCCAAGAAGGAGATCGTCATGGCAGTTACAATTCAAACCAACGTCGCGTCGCTTCAGGCGCAGAAGAGTCTTTTTGGCAATCAGAAGGCGCTCCAATCCAGCTTCGCGAAGCTGTCGAGCGGCTATCGAGTCAACACCGCAGCAGACGACGCAGCCGGGCTAGCGATCAGCGAAAGCATGAAGTCGCAAATCCGCTCGTTCGCGGTGGCCGAACGAAACGCCGGCGACGGCATTTCGATGGCACAAACGGCGGAAGGGTCACTCGGCGAAATTCACGGCGTGCTGGGCCGTATGCGCGAGATCTCGGTGCAGGCGTCCAACGGCTCGTTGAGCGCCAACGACCGTGGCTTCCTCGACACCGAGTTCGGCTTGCTCAAGGCGGAGATTAGCCGAATCCAAGATTCTGCCAAGTTCAACGGCAAGCAACTCGTGAACACGACCGCGTCGACCATCACCTTCCAGGTGGGCCTCGACAACGTTGCGTCCGACAAGATTTCCGTCACCTTCGGTGGCGTCAGTCTCTCGGCGGTCACGGCTACCGGCAACACCGTTTCGGGTGCGGGAGCAACCGCCGCGTTGGCGACGCTTGCCGTCATCGACACGGCGATCAACACGGTGTCCACCGGCCGCGCCAAGTTTGGTGCTGCGATGAACCGACTCGACATCTCGACGAGCTCGATTCAGACCATGCGCTTGAACCTGTCGGCGGCGAACTCGCGGATCAGAGACGTCGACGTCGCCAGCGAAACGGCGAAGATGAGCCGCAACCAGGTCCTGAGCCAGGCCGGTGTCTCGGTTCTCGCCCAGGCCAACCAGCTGCCGCAGCTGGCGTTCGGCTTGCTCGGATAAGAGTAGCGCGGGAGAGGGCCCTGCCGCGCCGGATGGGCCGGTGCGGCGGGGTCAGCTCCCTTTTTTTGGCAGGCGTCTTGCTTAGGCAAGACCGTACTCAGGCGCAGAGGACCTCATGCCCGCGATTCAGTTGAACGGCATCGGCTCGGGAATCGACATCGACCTCCTGGTGAGTGGTCTGGTGGCCGCGAGCTCCGCTCCGCTCAGCAACATGCAGCGGGACGTCAGCAACCTCAACGCGGCCGTTTCGACGCTGAGCGACCTGGGGGGCCTTTTGGCGTCGCTCAAATCCGCGGTTTCCGACCTCGACTCGCTCCAGGACGTCGGCAGCTATAAGGCAAGCTCGAGCGGCTCGGCGGTCGTGGCGAGCGCCAACGGCTCGGCGCTCCCCGGCTCCTTCGACGTGACCGTCAACGCGTTGGCGAAAGAACAGCGCACGTACACTGACGCATTCGCCTCGTCGACGAACGCGCTCTCCCAAAGCGGCTCGCTCGACGTCCAGGTGGGCGCGGGGTCGACCGTCTCGATCTCCATCGACTCGAGCGACACCCTCGAAAGCATCGCGGGAAAAATCAACGCCTCGGGCGAGCGCGTCGGGGCATCGGTCTTCTTCGACGGAACCAACTATCGTCTCCAGGTTCGCGGGCTGGATACCGGCGCGGCGAACGCGGTCTCGTTCACCGAGAACGGGACCTCCCTGGGTCTCACGACTCCGGCGAACACCGTACAAGCCGCCCAAGACGCTTCGGTGACCATCGACGGGTTCAACGTCACGCGAGCGACGAACCAAATCAGCGGTGCGATTCAGGGGGTGACCCTAGCGCTGACGGAAGAAACCACCGGCCCCATCACGGTCAACGTCGAAACCGACCCGGACGCGCTGGCGGAAAAGGTGCGCTCCTTCGTCAACGCTTTCAACGACGTCAACAGCAAGATTCACCTGACCGCCGGGTTCGGTTCGATCAAGGGGACCAACCCGGAGCTGGCCGGAGATTCGGCCTTGCGCAACATCACTACGCAGCTCTCGAACACGGTCGTGACGACCGTGGGCAGTGGCGCGGTACAAATGCTCGCCAACATCGGCGTCAACCTGAACAACGACGGCTCGCTCAAGCTCGACGAGACGAAGCTCGCGAGCGCGCTCGAGGCCGATCCGGCCGCGGTTGCCAGCGTGCTCGCGGGGGACGACAGCGCCACCAACGGCGTCATGGATATCTTCCGCAACCTCATCGACACCTTCACCGATCCCAACGACGGAACCCTCACCGCTCGAGAAGAAGGCATGGAGTCCAGGGTGGATGGCATCGAGGACCGGATCGAGCGTGAAACGGCGCGGCTCACCCGGATGGAGGAACAGCTCCGAAAGCAGTTCATCAACATGGACGCGACCGTGGCCGGTAACCTCGCACAGCTCGACTATCTGCTCGCAGCGTTCGGCGGGGGTTAAACTCGAAAGGGTTCTCACTAGATGCTCGAGTCAGCAGTCGATCGGTACAAACAAGTCAGAGCACAGACCGCGAGCCCGGGCGAGCTGCTCTTGGCATTGTACGACGGTCTATTCCGCTTCCTGAACGGCGCGAAGTACTGCTTCGAGAAAGGGGAAATGGCCAAAGGCCGGGAGCTCATCTCGAAGTCTCACGCCATCGTGAGCGAGCTCTACATCGCGCTCGACCACAGCGCAGCCCCCGAGTTGTGCGAGCGCCTCGAGGGGCTCTACGGCTTTGCGATGGATCAGCTGACTCGTGCCAATGCCACGAGTGATCCGCAGCCCATCGCCGACGTCATCCAGGTTCTGACTCCCCTGAAAGAGGCGTGGCACGAAGCCGTGCCGCAGGCGGCGCGAGAAGCTGGCGCCGAACGAAAGGTCCGAGGGTGAGCCACCCGACGTCCCAGCGACGAAGCGATTCCGCCGCCGGCTCACCTCGATACGAGCAAACGGGGAGTGCTGACGAGCTCCGAGCGATTTTCGACTCCGACGTGACCGTGCGGGTTCCCCGCGGCCGCGTCCGCGCGTACCCCAAGCTTCCGAGCTCGGCTCCGAAAACCGAGACTTTCTACCGGGCTCTCGTCGCAGCAGTTCCCACGGCGAAGCGTGCTCTCGACGTCGGGTGCGGCGCCGCGGTAGGGACACGTCACCTCGTCGAAGCGCATGAGAGCGTGGTCGGCGTCGACTGCGATCCCGACGCGATCGACTTCGCCCGCGCGTACGAGCCACGAGCGGAGTACCTCGTGAGTGATCTCGCCAGCGCCCCACCGCTCGACGACGCCGACGCGGTGCTCATCGCCGATGTGCTCGGCCACGCGATCGACTACGAAAGTGTTCTTCGTTCGGTCCGAAAGCGCACCGCCACGGGCGCGCGCGTCCTGGTGGCGGAGCCGGCGGCCTATCCGGCCCAGAGCCTCGAAGCACCGGCCCGGCGCGCGTTTTCGAGATCGAGCCTGGAGGCCGCCCTCGAGACCTGTGGATTCGAGGTCGTCACCTGGGCGGACGCCCAGCATTCGTTTGTGGTGTGTGTGGCGGTGCCTTCGCCGGACGAAGGTTGGCTTCACCTGGAAAGGGCCGCGGTCTGCGCCGGCACCGGCGACGTGGACGCCACATTGAACGCCCTCGCCCAAGCCGCCCGAAGCAGCCGTCTGCCGGTGCAAATTCAAGCCGCGCTCCACGACGGGGACGCGCAAATCGCCCTCGGCAACGGCGACGCCGCTGCGCGAGCCTTTTTCCGCGCCCGGGAGCTCGCCCCAGAGGACCCGAGACCGACAGCCGGCGTGGCCAGACTGTCGCTCGCGGCCGGATCGTTGTCCGACGCCGTCGAGTTGGCAACGTCCGCGGTCACTGCTTGCCCGACGGATTTCGATTGCGCGTGCACTCTCGCGCTCGTTCTTGCCGAAGCCCACCCTAGCGCGGCCCTGGAGAGTTTGCGCATGGCGAACGCGCTTCGGCCAGCGGACGAAGCGGTAGCAGTCGAGCTGGCGAAGGCTTCGCGACAGCTCGGGGACGCCGAACTCGGCATCTGGGGGCTCGACCGGGTGCGCGCCTTCGGTGACGAGCTCAGTCCCGCCACTCACCTGCTTTTTGCAGAGCTGCTCGCCGAGGCGGGCAGACACGCCGATGCGGAAATCGAGACTCGCCTCGCGCAGGCCACTTCGGCGAGCTCGGGAGAACCGCGGTGACTGAGCGTGTGCGCGCTGTCTCGGCGACCACCGCGACACGCGCGTTCGCACCCAACCTCGAAGTGCACCGCCACCCCTCCGAGGGCGGGGCACCCCGCCAGAAGCCCGAGGACAACGAGGACGACGGCGCGGGCGAGTCGGCCAAGAAGAGCGCGCCGGCGACCACGCCAGCGGCAACCGTCGAGTTGTCGAGTGCCGCACTTCACCGACGACGTTCCGAATCGGGCGAGAGCTCCGCGAACGATCACCCCGAAGACCCCGACGCATGAATCGCACCCTTGCTGCGTGCGCGCCGGCGCTGTTCGTATTGTGCGCGTGCGGTGGCCAGAGCTTCGACATCGCTCCGACTCTCGATTCGGGAACAGACACGGCCCCGCAAACGCCGGAACCGATGGCCGGGACGCCCGACGCGCGCTCCGAGGCCAAGCCCCTCGGCGCGGATGCAGGCTCCGACACGGGCTCGAGCCCGGATACCTTCGGCCCGTGTGGGGAGCTCCGCAGCGACGACTCGATGATGTTCGACCGGGAAACCTGCTACCCGGAGACCGCGTTCACCATGGGCAGTCTGGAGCCCAACCTGGGCAACGGGTTTGCCGACCACACGCCAGCGCGATCGGTGACACTCGACGCCTTCGTGCTCGACGCCTACGAGGTCACGGTCGCGCGCTATCGGCGATGCGTCGACGACGGTGGCTGCCCTGCCCCGGGCTCCGATCTCGCCAAGGGGTGCACCTTCGAGACCGGTGAAGACTACCCCGTCACGTGCGTGTCTTGGGCGGAGGCGCGAGAGTTTTGCCGCTGGGACGGCGACCGGCGCTTGCCGACCGAAGCCGAGTGGGAGGCCGCCGCACGCGGGACCGACGAACGTGCATACCCGTGGGGCAACGACTTTCAGTGCGAGCTCGCGGTGCTCGGCGGTACGGCAGCCTGCCCGGAACACGACGGCGTCGCGCCGGCGCGGGTCGCCTCGCGTCCCGAAGGGGCCTCACCCGAGGTCGCCTTCGATCTATCGGGCAACGTCGCCGAGTGGGTGTTCGATTGGGTCGGTTCCTACTCGAGCGCCGACGTTTCGAACCCCACCGGACCAGACACCGGCTCGCAAAAGTCCTTGCGGGGCGGATCGTGGCGGAGCGTGCCACCCGCTGGCATGGCGTACGTGCGATCGCCAGCGAGTCCCGAGGTCTCCACCGGGGCGGTCGGCTTCAGGTGCGCGCGGTCACCCTGAAGCGCAACCGACAGGACTCCGCAATACTACGGAGATCGCGCGGCGTGACGACGCCATTGAACTCGGCTTCTCTTCGTCGCATTCTAAAGGGATCATCCGGGAGAACATTTTGGGGCAGAGGGATAACTATTTCAGCTCACATGCCGTCGCCAAGCTGATCGAGGTCAGCCCCTCGGCGGTGCTCAATTGGATAGAAAAAGGCATCCTCGTCGCCTACCGAACCCCCGGCGGACATCGCCGGATCGAGCGAGGGGCGTTGATCCGATTCCTTCACGAGCACGACATGCCGATTCCACCGGCGTTGGCGGGCGTGGCTCGACTGTTGGTGATCGACGATGACACGAGCTTCCTCCGGACTGCCAAGCGTCTGCTCAAGCGCACCGTGCCTTCGCTGACGATTCAGACCGCCGAAGGCGGCGTCGACGGGCTGATCCAGATGGGCCTGTTCCGCCCGGATGCCGTCTTGCTCGACGCCTACATGCCCGGCGTCGACGGCATCGAAGTGTGCCGCGCGCTCCGGAAAACCAAGGAGACCAAACACGTGATGGTCATCGCGCTGACCGGTCGCCCATCGCGTCAGCTCGAAGACAAGTTCCTTTCGGCGGGAGCGGTGGCCGTGGTCAACAAGCCCCTGGATGCCCGCCATCTGCTCGATCTCTTGGGTTTCGAAAAAGCTGCTTGAGACAAGACACCAAGACTCACTCGTATTGCAAGGTCGCCACCATGGCGAAGTGGTCGGACGGGTAGGTCAACCGCGGACCGTACCGAGTCAGGTCCACGATCCACTCGGAAACGTCGAAGGCAACGCCATCGCCGGCGACAAAAATATGGTCGATTCGTCGGTCGAGATCGTAGCTCGGAACGGGGGACTCGTCGGTTTCCACGCGCCACTCGGCGGCTAGGGCCTGCGTGTTGACGAACCCATAGCCCCACCCGCCCATATCGCCAGTCAAGGTCGAGTAGGCATCGTCGGCGAGATCGGAGTTGAAATCTCCGGTGAGGATGATCGGGTGTGTCGCGACGAAGGGAGCGGTTCGCTCCATGACGATCGGCGCGCTCATGGGCTGGCTCGGCGTGTTGTTGTCGAAGTGCGTCGTGGCAAAGAAAATTTCACGGCCGGCCATGCGATCCTCGAGCACCGTCCAAACCAACAAGCGCGGCAGCTGGGTACCCGCAGCGAACCCTGTGCTCAACGGCTCCTCGGGAGTCGGGCTCAACCAGTATTCCCCGCGTTCGACGACCTCGAAACGAGACTCCCGGTACAAGATCGTCGAGTCTGGGTACGGCAATCCAGTGTCGGGCGCGTAAAACACCGCCGCCATGCCCGGCGCCCTCTCGAGGATGCGCGGCACGTCGTCACCGATGGGGGTGAGCTCCTGCAGTCCGATGAGATCCGCGTCGTACCGACTGAACAGGTCCTCGAAGTAAACCAGCCGCTCGTCCCAGGTGTCGTACTCCGCGGGGTCGCCGCAGAAAGAGCACAAAACGTTGAACGTCATCACGGTTAGCGGGGTGGGACCGGCCACGCCCGCTTCGGCGCCGGCCTCGGGTCCCGCTTCGGCTGTCGGAATTCCGGAATCCGCCGGCTCGCCCACCGCGGGGTCCGAAGAGCACCCCGCGAGCACCAAGAACGCACCAAGAACGAGTCTCACGCTTGGCAATGTGCCCGTTTTCGAGCCGCCGGTCGAGTTGGCGGGATCAGCGCTCCGTGTGCTGGGCGAACGGGATCTTGAACATTGGCATTTTCTTCGCTTGGCCGTCGTCGGTCACCTTGGTTTCGTAGTCGAACACGAACTCCACTCGGCGGTTCTTTGCACGGTGGTCGGCGCTGTCGTTCGGAAGCACAGGACGCACGTCCGCATAGCCGGCGACTCCGAGCCGTTTCGTGTCGAGCTTCTTGTCCACGGTCAGGTATCGCAAGACCGCGGTCGACCGGGCTGTCGACAACTCCCAGTTCGAGGGGTACCGACTCGTGCTGATCGGCCGGTTGTCCGTGTGTCCCTCGACGGCCATGGTGCCGTCGAACCGTTCGAACAAATCAGCGATGACATCCAGCGCAGGTTTGCCTTTCTCTTTCAAGTCGGCGGAACCGACGTCGAAGAGCACGACGTCCTTCATCCGCAGCACGATCCCCCGCGGAGTGCCGATGACCGCGACCTTGTCGCGCATCCCGCGCTCGGACACGTACTTCTGAACCTCACTCAGCGCCTCGGCCATCAACGACCCCGGGTCGACGATGTAAGGACTGCTCTGAGTGTCCGACAGCTCCACCGGCGTCGTGCTCATGGCCTCGATGTCACCGTAGACCTTGAACTGCACGCCGAACGCTTCTTTCACCGAGCCGAGCGCCACACGAAAGTTCTGGACGTCCATGTTCGCGAAGGACAAGAGAAGCACGAAGAACGTCAGCAGAAGCGTCGCCATGTCGCTGAAGGTGGCCATCCACGGCGGCGCCCCTTCTTCACAGACACATTCTTCCTCTTCCATCGTTCGACGCCCGGGGGATCAGCACACGCCGATCACGCGGCCTCCTTTTCGTCTCCGCTGCGGTTCTTCGGTTCGAGACGTGCCTCGAGCTTGTCTTTGATGACCGACGCATTGTGCCCTTTGACGATCGAGTCGATGCCTTCGATGACCACGGTCATGTTCGTCGACTCCTCGCCGGTACGGCGCTCGAGCTTCTCGGCGATGGGGTTACAGACAAAAAACGCCACGACGGCTCCGTAGAGCGTGGTCAGGAGGGCGACAGCCATCGACGGCCCGATCGACGACGGGTCGTCGAGAGTCTGGAGCATCTGCACCAGACCGATGAGGGTTCCGATCATTCCCATCGAGGGCGCCGTCGTCGCCGCGAACTTGAAAAATTTTTGGCCGCGCTGGTGGCGCTGTTTCATCGCGACGAGCTCGACCATCAAGGTCTCGCGGATCTCCTCGCGGGGGATCCCGTCCACGGCCATGCGGAGTCCCTTGCCGAGGAACTCGTCATCCACTTTCTGGTTCTCGAGGGCGAGAATGCCTTCACGCCGAGCCATGTTGGACAGCTCGAGGATCTGCTTGATGGTCTCGGTGGGATTCGAGGCCTTGTCGAAGAAGGCGTTCTTCGCCACCTTGATCGAACCGATGACCTTGTCCATCTTTTCCATGATGAAACAGGCCGCCACCGTGCCACCGATGACGATGAGCAAGCTCGGCATGTTGATGAAGGCGCCAAGCGGTCCACCGAGCATGATCGACCCGATGATGAGGCCGAACCCGGCGACGACACCGATCAGAGTTGCTTTGTCCACGACACCTTCTCCGAACCTTCGAGCGGCGTCATGCCGCGTCCTGGGTGAGTGAGCGTTCGACCAGCTCACAGATTGCGTGCCACGCGAGGATGTGAAGCTCCTGGACGCGCGGCGTCGAACGACCCGGAGCCGCGAAGCAAACGTCACTCACCTTGCCGAGTCGACCGGCGTCGGCACCGGAGAAGCCGACACGCACGGCGCCGATTCTTCCAGCGACCTCGAGAGCCCGAAGGACGTTTGCGCTTTCGCCGCTGGTGCTGATGCCGACCACGACGTCGCCGGGGCGGCCGAACGCACGGACCTGCCGGGCGAAAATGTCCTCGAATTTCCAATCGTTGCCGATCGCCGTCAGGATCGAGCTGTCGGTGGTGAGCGCCATCGCCGGCCACGGCTCGCTTTCGAGGAGGAATCTGCCGACGAGCTCGCCGGCGACGTGTTGCGCGTCCGCGGCGCTGCCGCCGTTTCCGCAGAACAGGATCTTGTTTCCCGAACGGATCGCTCTGGTGAACACGTGCACGATCTGCAAAAGCAACGGCAACGATTCGTCGAGCAGTCGTCGGTGCGCATCGATGCTCTCCTCGGCGATGCGCACCAAGAGCTGGCGCTGTTCGCCGGCGTTCTTCTCGTCCCCCCGAGTGCGCAACACGATGTCCACGGCCTCGGCGACCGCGCCGCTGCCTCCCTTGGATTGCAGCACCCGATTGGCACTCGCCCGTGCGTACTCGGACGCATCCGCCGGGGCGAGGCTGAGGCCGACGCATGCGAATGCAGGCACGTCCCGATCGGCATCGCCCACGAAGCAAAAGGACTTCGTCGGTATCCCGATATCGTCGGCGAGCTTGTGCATCGCGGCGTGTTTGTCCTTCGCTGCGCGCACCACCGAGTCCGCACCGACGCGGGCCGCCAAGGCATCGACCATCGGCCCGTCTTCGCCGGTGACCAACGCGATGTGCAGACCCGCTCGGCGAACCTTCCCGAGTGCATCGAGGTCCCGAAACGCGATGCCCTTGCTGATTTCCCCGCCGGGACCGATAGCGACGCGGCCATCGGTGAGCACGCCGTCGATATCCAGCGCGAGAACGTCGAGTGAATCTACCAGCACGTTCGACCTCCATCGATGATCAGGTTGGAACCGGTCATGTAAGAAGCGGCGTCGGAGCACAGAAACACCACCGCGGCCTTGTACTCGTGACGCTCTGCCATGCGACCCAACGGAATCAGATTGGTGAGCTTGTCGACGAAGTCCGGCGGCTGCTCGTTGTAGACCCCGCCAGGCGACAAGGCATTCACCCGGACGCCGGCTCGCGCCCAGTAGGTCGCCAGGTACTTCGTGAGCATGACCAGGCCGCCCTTGACGACGGAGTACGTGACGGGTTTGACAGGTTGCTCGGACTCGTCGAGCCCTTCGCGCCGATAGATGCGCTGGTCCGGCGCGATGATCCCAAGGTCGGAAGCGATGTTCAGAATCGCTCCGCCTTGGCCCTCGGCCATGTGGCCTCCGAATACTTGGCTGCAGACGAACGCCCCGGTGAGCCCGACCTCGATGTCTCGAGCCCATCGCTGCATCTCGAACGTCTCGACGCGAGTGGCTGTGACACCCCCATCTTCCACTTTGGGGTTGCTGGCCGCGTTGTTGACGAGAATGTCGACTCGGCCATGAAGGTCGAGCACGCGCGCGAGCGCCGCTTCGGCTGACGCCCGCCGAGTGACGTCGAGCTCGACCGCATCCACGACGCCGCCGGTGCGAGTGACGACACCCTTCGAATGCCACCTCGCCGCATCGGCGTCGATGTCGGCGAGCACCACTAGACCGCCGGCCTCGGCGATGGCTTCAGCGTGCTGCACACCGAGAAGTCCCGCTCCACCAGTCACGACCGCCACTTTGCCGCTCAGGTCGAACGCGGCCCGAATCGAGCGGCTCGCACCCTCGGGCGCGGAAGTCGTGGAAGCGGCTAGGCCGGATGGCGCTGGCATCGTTCCTCCGTGAAGATTCGTGGCGCGTGAGCCGGGTCCGTGAGCGCACGCTCGAGTTCCGCGACCTGCTCGAGGTAGTCGAGACCTGGCACATCGTGCTCGACGAAAAACGGCAAAACGCGCTCTCCGCAAATCGAGCCTAAGACCAGAATCGTGCCGCTTCTGACGATGTCGACGTAACCGTTCTGCCGATAGGCCATCGGCAGCCGCTGACGCGGCATCGAGTGCGCCTCCCGTAGACCCTCCACGCGAAGCAACGGCGAGAGGTACGGGCCCTCGAGGTCCCACATTTTGAACGGGGACTGCTCGGCGACACTCACGGATCGGAGCGAGTCTGCTTCCGGGTGGGAGAGCATCGCTTCGATCGCTCGATCGATTCTCGCGACGTCGCGGACCGGTTCGGTGGGTCGGAGATGCACCACCAGATCGGGAACGTATCCCTCGTTCCAGGCCAGCCAGCCGAGCGCGTGGAACAGGACGTCGAAATCGGTGGAGTCGTCTTCCGCGTACTCGCTCGGCCTCACGAAGGGCACTTCTGCGCCCGCCGCCCGAGCGACCTCCGCGATCTCGCGGTCATCAGTCGACACGACCGTGCGCGTGATGCGGCTCGCTCCCAGGGCCTGCTCGATCGAGTACGTGATGAGTGGCTTGCCAGCGATGGGCAACACGTTTTTTCGCGGCACGCTCTTCGAGCCGCCACGCGCAGGCACGAGCGCGAGAACGCTGGGGCTCATGCCGCTGCCTCGTCCGCAAGCTCGCTAGCAAGCTCGATCGGTTGGCCCGTTCGCTGTGATTCGAGAATCGCGAGCGCCATTCGCAGACTCGCCCGTCCGTCTCGAAGGGTCACTTCCGGTCGCTCACCAGAGTCGATGCACGAAAAAAAATGACTGAGTTCGTCGAGAAACATCTGGTTGCGCTCGAGGCTCGAAAAGCTCCGGTGTTCGAGCAAACTGCCATCCACATCGACCCATGAGAGCTCTTGCGCCGATAGGTTCCATTCGAGGACACCCCGCTGACAGACGAGTCGGCAACCTCGCCGCTTCGGGCGCTGAAAATAATCCTGATGAACGTGCACAGGCATGACCTGGCCGCCTGGGCGCCGATATTCGAGCAGAGAGCTCGAGAGATCTTCGACGTCGATTTCGAGATCCGAGACGCGACCGCCGAGCGAAAACACGCGCTTGGGTAGCCCGAACAGCGCGTAGAGATAGTCGAGCTCGTGGATTTGCGTGACCGTGACCCCGCCACCGAGGTCGCGTCGCGACGCGTACATGCGCCGGTAGTCTTCGTAGGGGTGGAACCCTGGCAGGTACTCACCGACCTCGGCGTGCACCGCGAGGACCTCCCCCGCCACTCGATCGCTCACCCAACGACTGAGGGAACGAAACCCCGGGTGCTGCCGCAGCTGATAGGCGACGAACGCCACGGCACCGGTGCCGTCCACCGTGCGAATGAGCTCGTCGACGCCGTCGAGGTCGTGGGAAAGCGGCTTCTCGACGAAAAGGTGGCACCCGGCCTCGGCCGAACGCTGCGCTGCCCGCACGTGCTCGCTCGTCGGGTTGGTGACGAACACGGCGTCGGGCCGTCCGCGGAGCGCCGCATCCAAGTTCTCGAACACTTCTACGTCGTAGCGCTCGGCCACGTCGCTCCCGACGACGTCGAGCTTGTCGCCGATCACCCGTTTTTCGCCGCGAACCCGGTAGGCGGAGATGCGCGCGTCCGCACCGTAGAGCTCGCGGACATTGCGAAGGTGGCGTTGGCCCACCCCGCCGAGGCCGATGAACAGACAATGCATCTACGCGGCCCTCCTCCTCGCCCGCCCGACTTGGACCTTCAGGTAGTTCAGGTTGCGAAGAGTGTCGAAGAGGTAGTCCTCTCCGAAGTAGCTCTGCAGCACGAAGTCACCTCGAAACCCCGCCTCGTCTAGAGTGCTGAAGAACCCGGGGAAATTCGCGACCCCCTCGCCGAGCATCCGACTGTGGCCGTGCAGCTGTCGGTCTTTGACATGCACGGCCTCGAGCATGGGCAGCACGTGCCGCACGTCCTCGGCGATGTCGTAGCCCTGCGCCGCCGAATTTCCGCTGTCGTAGTACGCACGAATTCTCGGCGAATCGAAGCTCGAAACGAACCGAGCGTACTGGTCTCCGGGGATGTCCATCTCGAGCCCGATCGTCACGTCGTAACGCTCGGCCGCCGGCAGGCACTGCCACAAGTTTTCTCTGGCCTCGGCTTCGAGCTCGGGGGAACCGAGCGCGGAGGTTTCGAGTAGAGGCAAGAGAATGCGCCGAGCGCCGAGCTCCGCGGTCCGCTCGATGAGCTGTTGAAGGATGTTGACGTTGCATCGGCCCTCGGCGGCGGAGGTGCCCGCCAGCCGGTGCACCATGAAGAAGTCGGCGCACACGCTCGAAACGGTGACGCCGGTTTCGCTGATCTTCTTGCGGATCGCGCGTTGCCCTTCGCTAGACCAGAGCGGATTATTTCTTGCCCCGTCAGCTTCGAAAATCCACTCGATGAAGTCGAAACCCGCATCGTGCGCAGCGCCGAACTCCGCCTCCCACGTGGCGGCTGGAAACGCCTGTAGTCGGTCGGCGGGTTTCGGGGACAGCCGCCCCTGCATCACGCCCATGCGCGGCTGCACGGCCCTCGTGCTCGAATCCACGCCTAGCCCACCCGCCGAAGCTTTTTCATGACGGGAACCTCTTCGTCGGTGACGCGCTTCAGGCCATCGCCGAGGCCGTTCTCGACGATGCGAATGTCGCGAATGAGCTTCATCAGGCCCTGAGGCTCGACCGAAGCGGCCTGGTCGCTCCCCCACATGGCGCGGTCGAGCGTGATGTGACGTTCGATCATGCACGCACCAATCGCGACGGCCGCGACCGAGGTCGCCAGCCCCACCTCGTGACCCGAGTACCCAACCGGCACTCCATAGCGCTCCGCGAGCACGGGTATCATGCGCAAGTTGAGGTGCTGGACCTTCGCGGGGTAGGCGCTCGTCGTGTGAAGAACGACGAGGTTCTCCGTGCCGAGCACTTCGACGGCGTGATCGACCTGCGCGAGCGTGCTCATGCCGGTCGACATGATGATGGGTCGGCCGGTGCGGCGATGGTGTCGCAGGAGCGCGTCGTCGGTCAGACTGGCCGAGGCGATCTTGTACGCGGGTGGCTCGAACTTCTCGATGAAGTCCACCGAGGCCTCGTCCCAACAGGACGCGAACCACTGCATGCCCTTGTCCTGGCAGTACGCGTCGATGTTGTGAAACTCGTCCTGACCGAACTCGAGACCGTGCTTGAGATGCCCATTCGTCGCCCCGAAGGGGTTTTCTCGGGGCTTTTCGAGTTCCGCCGGACTGTAGACGACGTCGATGGTGCGTTTCTGGAACTTGACGCCGGCGCAGCCGGCGAGTGCGGCAGCGTCGACGAGCTTGCGAGCGACTCCGAGGTCGCCGTTGTGGTTGATCCCGATTTCTCCGACGACATAGCAAGGGGCACCATCGCCAACGGGGGTATCGCCTATCATCACTCGAGCCATTTGCTCTCCTTCGCAGTGGTACTCACGCGCAGCTTCCAATCCCACGGATGCCAGCGACACTTCCGGCACTTGCATCCGACACTCTGTAACCGACCCTGCAAGCGGCGTGCTAGCCGCTTCCCTCCGTCGTCTCCGGTCGGTCGGCGACGACTAGAACCATCCACTCCTTGGAGAAACGCACGATCTTGTTCGTCTTCAGGCGCTCCGGCAGTAGCGCCGCGACATCGGCAAAAGCGTGTAGGTACGGACGCTTCCAAAGAGCCGGCAACTGGCGAAACCTCTTGGCCTCCCGCACGTCGAATCCATGACACGTCAGGCATTCCGAAAGCCCCACGACGGTGAACGGCCGAACGTGGGTCCAGTCGTCAAAGAAGTGGCGCCATTGCGCCCGCCAATCTGGCACCAGCGAAATCATCCTCCCCCCGGGAACCAGCACTCGGTGGCACTCGTTCAACAGGTGCGTGATGTCACGGGTGTGCTCGAAGACCGACTTGTTGAAAATGACGTCGAACGCCTGGTCCTCGAAAGGAAGCGCGTCGGTTTCGAAGTCGGCGATCGCGATACGCTCCGCGAAACGCTTCTCCGTCGGTCGACAGCGATCCACACCGACCGCCGAGAAACCCTGGTTGGCAAACGCATGCAGAAACTCGCCGCGGCCTGATCCGAGGTCGAGCAAAGCGCCCCGGCGCCCAGCGAGGTACTCCTTGGTCAAATGTCCCGCGAGCTGCTCGGGATAGTCGGTGTAGGGCCGGGCCTCGGACGAATAGCGAACGTCGAGGTAGCTCCGCGGGCCGCGCACGCGGGCATTCACGCTTCTCGGTCCTCGCGCTCGCCGGCGGCGATTCGAAGCGCTGCCCGACTGAGCTCGTCGGCGATC
>JAJDAH010000298.1 GCA_029261965.1 Polyangiaceae bacterium | reverse complement strand
CGCCATCGTGCACTGGTGCAACGTCTTATCCGACGAAGAGCGGCCGACTTCACCGCTTGGCAAAGCCGTACGCTACGTCCTCAACCATCAAGAAGCCTTGATGCGATTCCTCGACGACGGGTGCGTGCCGATCGACAACGGCGAGGCCGAACGACTACACGTGCGCGCAGCGATCACACGAAAAAACTACCTCTTCGCCGGCTCCGACGAGGGAGCGCGTCGCGCGGCCATCGCCTACACGATCCTCGGCTCGTGCCGCCTCGCCGGCGTCAATCCGGTCGAGTACCTCACCGACGTCCTATCCACGCTCGCGCGGGGCGTCCGTCCGAAGGAGGCCGCTGCGCTCCTGCCCGCTGCCGGCGAGCGCGGCGCGAGGTCCAAAACTGCAGCGACGACGCCGCCGAATAGAGCTGCTGCTCGCGCCGAAAGCTGGACCTGCCGACTAGCGGACGGACACGTTCTTGAACAACCGATCCCCTCACACATGCCGAGAACCCACATCGGCTCAGGGTAACCGGATCAGGTCGTCTGGAGGTCGGATCGCATGGCACCGATGTTCGAGCCAGTTGCGGGCGCGGTCGAGCTCGTGCTCCCATGCCCCGAGGTTGCGGTCGAGCGCTCGACGCATTTCGGCATCGCGACGTTCCCATCCGGCGATGACGTCCCGCAGGGCTTCGTCCGAGAGCGCACTCAGACTGAACGCGGGCGGCTGATAGACGGCGTTGACGTCGACGTCGCAGTCGAGCTGTTCGGCGAGCAGCAAGAAGTCCGCGAGCTCGTGATGGTTCTGCGGCATGACGCAGATGCTGAGCACCAGTCGCGTCCCGTGCTTCGTCGTGAACTGCCGAAACCGCTCCACGTTCTTCAAGATGAGGTCGAAATTGGCGTTCTTGCGAATCGATTCGACAGTTTGCTTGCTGGCACCATCCAACGAAACCGAAATCGACGCGGGGAGCGTCTCGAGTACTCGTTCGATACGCGAATCGAAGATCGTTCCGTTCGTGATGATGAACGAGCTCGGTTGTAGGCCGTCTTGGATCATCATCTCCCAGATGCGAAAGTTCTCGCGAGCAAGGAACGCCTCGCCACCCAGGAACGCTGCGTCCGTGAGGTGCGGGAGAAACAGGCGCAGCTCTTCGAAGAACGCTTCGTCGTATGCTCGCGGTAGCGCAGGAAGGCGATCCCGGTTCTTGCGGATGGCCGACGAGGCTTCTCCACAGCACTGCACGCATTCGAGATTGCACGCGTTGCTCAAGGCGAAGAACATCAACTTCGGCCACTCCGGCTCGGCAGACCCCACGTCGAACAGGTCGAACTTGCGGGCGAAGACGTCGTCGAAGTTCTTCGTCTCGACTTCGTAGCGGCAGGTCTCGCAGCCGCTGGGGAACTCGCCTTTCCTCAGGCGGTTGCGGAATGCTCGAGTAGCTTCACCGTGCCAGATCGAGCTGAGTGAGGCCTCGCGAACGCTCCCCAAGCTGTGCGTGAGCGATCGGCAACAACCCCGCACGTGTCCGAGGGGGTCGAGGAAGAGGGACACGAATGGCGCGTAGCAGAGCGATTCGAACGCACCGAACGCGGAGGGCAGGGGTTCTACGCGCTGCCGAGTGGAGCAGTACTGCTCGATGGTCATCGGGCGCTATCGGGCTGGAGCGTCACTCTGCGGCAGGAACAGGGCGGAGGGGGCGGAGGGAGCTCAGATTGTAAAGATCGACGATGGGCCGCCCGAACATCGGCTCCGCTAGCACACGCAAGAGATCCGAATGCTTGGGATGACTGGCTCGATGTACGGCTCGTCGTTTGAACTCGTCGCTCGTGAACGTCCCCCAGTTCGTGAGTTGCTGGAAGCAGACCCCGTCGGCGTGCACTCGTTCGGCGAGCTCGACGAAGGTTGGCATCTCCAGATAGTTGTTCTGCTGAACCACGAAGTTCAGCCCGTACGCCTTGAGCTGCCCTGACGTCCTCTGGGTGCCGATGAACTCGAGGTTCTCCAGAAGAATGTCGAAGTCCCCACCGCGATTCTTTGCGTAGGTCTCCGCCGTTGCGGCATCGACCGAAACCACGACGATCTCGATCGAATCCTTGCAAACTTTCTCCCAGGTCTTCTCTGTGAGAAGCAGACCGTTCGTGCCGATGCTGATGCGCAGCTCTGGATACTTCTGAGAGTCGAAGCGACGCAGGAAGCCATGGAAGAGATTGCTCCCGAAGGCGTCGCCGGTCCCCGTGATGTGGAGATACTTCGCATCCGCCAGATGTTCTCCAGTCGCCCAATCCTGAACTTCGGCGGCAGCCCGTTTCTCTTTTTTTCCCCGAAGAACGATGAGCTTGGTTCTGCAACTCGGGCACGCCAAGTTGCAGGATCGATCGTAGTTCATGAAAATCGTGGCCGGACCCCGATCCAGAACCGTTTTGTCGTTGTCGATGATGTCGCGATGATACGGATCGGTGACGTCTTCGCGCCGTTGCAGCGAGCGGGATTGAAGGACTCCGCACGTCTTCTCGATGCAGTGCGAGAAGCTTCCGTCGAGAATCGATTTGCGGATTGCTTGCGCTTTTTCCGAGTTCCAAACCTCCATGAACGTACCGTCGTTGGCCTCTCCCACGACGGTGGGCACCTGCAAGGGGCAGCAGAGAAACGTGCGACCCGACGTCGCGATCTCGGCGTATTCGAACGGCTTCGGACAGTAGAGGCCTCGATAGTCGCCCTCGTTTCGACCGGGCGCTGGCAGGCGGTTCCAGCGATGGAAGAACTCCGCCATCGCGGGGTAGTCGACGAGGGCGAGGAACGGCCGAATTCCTCGTTCCTGCAGAACCGTTCTGGCGTCGTGCCGGAGAAGCGAGGCGAGCTGGGCCTCGGCGTCCGCGGCAATCCCCTCGAGTGCACTCACATGGTCGGCGGACAGCTTGTCCAGCACGAACGTTTCCAGGCGTAGGTACGCGCCGAGGATCGAAAGCTCGTCCTCGTGCACGCGTTCGGATACTCGCTCGAAGAACTTGATCGGAGGCAGCCCACTCTCTTCGATCTGTTCGAGGCAGAGCCCCACCATCCGATCTTTCGCTGTACGAACGACCTCGATCGATTCGGAGTCGAGGGAGAGCGGCGGCGTTTCTGTCATTGCGTGGCGTCCTGCGGCTGGCCATCCGCTCGGAGCGCGGAGGCGACGCCGATAGGAGTGTTTTCCATGTGCTCGATGAAGTCGTTCGCATGGCGCGTTTCTCGATTTGGCCCGAGAAGCTCGAACGCCCTCGACATCGCCGGATCGCTCGTTCCGATGACTTCGCGAAAGCGGTCCAGGACGCGAAAGTCGTACTCGGAGTAGAGGTGTCGAATCGCCTTGGGGAAGTAGCAACGAGTGCAGACCGACTCATTGCCGACCTCGACCGTGCCCCCCTGGGACGCACGGCGCGCCGAGCGGTACTTCTCGTTGTTCCAAACATCCGAAAAGCGAGCGTCGCCTGGCTCGACCACCCCGAAGTCGTCGCACTCTTTCGCAACGGCGCAGCACGGTGCAACGGGCCCACCCGAAGACACGACCGAAAATCCATAGTGCCAGGCACACGAAGCTGGATGCGAGACCTCGTCGTCTTCGCGAAATACGTTCCAGAACGGGCGGAGCTCATGTTCACCGAAGTATCCCTCGTGGCCGGCGTCCGACCACTCCTGAGCGAGGGCGTCCATCTGTGCCGCCGTGTAGTACGGTGCTTCGCCCTCGCGGTGTTTCGGCAGCCAGCTTGCGTCGTGCACGAAAGCGTCGCACGGCAAGAACGTGACTCCGATCCGGCTACAGAAGCGACGTGCATCCTCGAGCTCGTGCTCGTTGTGGCTGAAGATGAGAAACTTGTAGATGATGTCGGTCGGCAGCCCCATTCGGTCGCGGGCCTGGACCAAGCGCTCGAGGTTCGACTTGACGAGTTCTACGCTGCCCCCGACTCGGTGGACTGCGTAGGCTTCCTGAGAGAATCCGTCCACGGAGGCGCACAACGAGTCCAGTCCAGACGCGAGCAACTCATCGAGCTTCTTGTCGCTCAACTTGAGCGACAGATTCGTGTGCATCTCGGTGTAGATGTCGAGATCCACCGCCTTCCGGATGAACTTCGGCACGTGCTCGTTGAGGAGGGGCTCACCGTAGTTGTGCAACATCAAGCAGAAGAGGTTTTCACCCAGCTCTTCGAGTAGGGAATCGAAGAGCGAGGGCGCCATTTTCTTGCGCTCGTCCCTGTAGTTGAACATCGGGAGCGCCCGATCTCGTTTGCGCTCGTTCTCGATGCCGGTGGGACAGGTTGGGCAACGAAGCTGGCAAACTTCACTGGGGTCGACGCAGAGGTAGTAGGGACGCGAATCGACTCGCTCCGCGCCCGTGTACATCTCGTACTTGGCGCGAAGGAAATTCTCGAAGGCGGAGCGGTTCCGCTTCCTGAAGGCGCCGGTGGACACGTCCTCAGTCTAGCCGAACCAGGGAAGCGCGCGCTGCTCGAGGGCGTTCCTGGCTGAAACCGCGATCGGTCGAACCCTCCGGTGCACTTCGCTCCGTGCTCAGCGCCGCCGAAGGGCATAGAATCCCGGCGTGGAGCGCTTTCGCAAGAGCAACCTCTCGGCGTACCTGAACTTTCTCCGGACGAAGTACGAGGCCTATTCAGGTGCCGTGCGGGTCGAGTCGCACCCCTACTACGCCATGGTCGATCCGTGCGACCTCTGCCAGCTGCGTTGCCCCACCTGCCCGACAGGAATCGAGAACGCTGCTCGCGGGAGGTCGGAGGCACCGGATTCGACGTATCGAACCGACCGCGGGCGAATGAGCAAGGCTCTGTTCGAAGCCCTGATGGCGGAGGTTGGTGAGTTTCTGTTTCTGGTCGACTTTCACAGCTGGGGAGAGCCTCTGCTCAACGAAGACTTCCCGGCGTTGATCCGAAGCGCCAAGAAGCACGAGATCTCGACGCATACGCACACCAACTTGGCGATGAAGCTCACCGACCAGCGGATCGAGGAATTGCTGAGCTCCGGTCTCGATTTCCTCATCGCGTCGGTGGACGGCTTCTCGCAGGAGACCTACGAGCGGTTCAGAGTCGGCGGCGAGTTCGAGCTCGCGAAGGAAAACATGTGGCGAGTCGCTCGGGCTCGCGATCGGCTCGGTGCCCCGACCCAAGTGATCTACAAGTTTCTAGTTTTCAGCTGGAACGAGCACGAGGTGGAACGAGCTCGGACTTGGGCTTCCGACGCGGGGTTAGGTTTCCTCGCACAGGATGCCATCGTGCCCGATGAGAGCTGGCTCCCGAGTTATCGTCGGGGAGAGAAGACCTTTCTGACCGTAGCCGATGTCGACCGATTGGAACAGAAGTGGACCGCAACCGGTGACGCAGCGTACTGGCGTCGGCACGAGCGCCACGACACGTGGATGCCCGTCAGCTCCGACGACAAGTGGATTCCCTCTGCTGAACGCGAGGCGGCCCCCTACTGTGCCTGGCACTACTTCGGTACCGTCGTACAGCCCGCTGGCCATATTGCGCCGTGTTGCATCACGGCAAAGAGCGAGGATCGATTCGGCAAGCTCGTCGTCGGCGAAACCCGCCTCGAGGACGTGTGCAACGGCGAGCCATTTCAGACGGCTCGAGCAGCATTCGCCGGCCTGAGCGTTCCGGGTGCGAACGCCGACAACATCTGCACACGCTGCTACTTCCCGGACGCCTTCAAGCAGGTGCCGAGCAGCAACGACACCAAGATCGTCGACCAGTACTTCACCGTTTTTCGCGGCGCGGATCCCGTCTTGGACGAGGCTTTCGAACTTCTGTCCAACGACGGAACGACGGAGAATCGATCGCGATTCGTGAAATACTTCGACGACTTTCTGCCGGCCTACTTCGACGCGGCCGGTTCGGGCCCATCGAGCTGAGTAGCCGCGGAGCCGTGGTCGCCCAGTGCCACTGGCCGCATCGAGCGGCTTCAGTCCTGGTTTCTTGCGGTATCCAGCGGCAGGTCGAACCAAAAACACGACCCCTTGCCGACCTCACTCTCGACGCCGATGTCGCCACCGTGGGCTTCGACCACCTTGCGGGCGATCGCCAGGCCGAGGCCGGTGCTTCTTTCGCCGGCGGTTGCGCGCACGCTGGTCGTCGTGAACGGCTGAAAGAGCTTGCCTAGCTCTCCGGCGGGGATGCCCTGACCCTGGTCGCTGACTCGTACCTGGACAGAGCTGCCCCGTTCGAACGCCTCGACGTGCACGGTCGTGCTTTCGTGACTGTACTTGACGGCATTGCTGATCAGGTTGGTGACGACCTGCTGGATCTTGTTGGCGTCGATTTTCACGGTCACGTCGGCGGCTTCGAGCGTCAGATCGATGCGTTTCTGGGTCGAGAACGGACGGTTTAGCTCGACGATTTCACCGAGCAGCGCGGGGAGCGAAACTCGGGTTCGGTCGAGGCGGATTTCGCCCGACTCGATCGCGGAAAAATCCAAGAGATCCTCCACGAGGGAGAGCATGTACTCGCTCGCATTTTGGATGCGCTCGAGCATCGTTCGCGATCGCTCGTCGAAGTCATCGCCCGCCAAGTGCAAGAGCAGCCCGGAAAACCCCGTGATGCTTCCCAGAGGGTTGCGCAGGTCGTGGGCGACCGTGCCCAGGATCTGATCTTTTCGGCGATTGATACGCTCGAGCTCGACGTTCTGCTTGGCGAGAGAGCGCTGGAGCGCGCCGAGCTCGTTGGTGAGCTTGGTCATCTCGTCGTAGATAGCGGCGCTCTCGGGAGGATCGCGTCTGCGGCGGGCGATCTGCTTGAGCGCGGCGCGGAGAGAGCTCGACTGCTCGTTGTTGATGCGCATCAGCTCGTCGTAGAGGTCGTACACGTCGCTGGCGCCACCGTTGCCAGTCAGGAAAACCGCGTCGCCAAGCCGCGTCGCGCTGACGCGGACGAGCTTGGGTCCTTCGTGGGTGCAGAGCGGGAGCTCCCAGTCCACGGCGATGCCCCGTTGCCGTGTCTCCGCGAGCAGGCCCGCGACCTTCTCTTGGGCACTGGGTTCGAACAAGTCACGGACGCTGGCCCCCACACGCGGGGATTCGACGAGCGAGTTGAAGACGATCTGCTCGATCGCGCCGTCGAGATCGAGCAACAGCGCGATGGCGCTGGCCGCGCTCATCCGGAGGCTCGAGCCTCGACCAACTCGCGACCGATGCGAATCGCTTCAGCGGCGTCGACCGCTGTCGCGTCACCGCCGACTTCGCGCACGAGATCCGCGTTCTGCAGGAACGGAAAGCCGCCCACCATGATGGGCACCTCCGGCAACTCGGCCCGGATGGCCTCGATGGCGGAGGCGACGGCGGGCACGTTGACGATCATGGTCGCGGACAGGGCAACGAGATCCGCCTCTTGGTCGAAGATGGTGCCGACGAGACTCTGCTCGGGTGTGTTCGCTCCCACGTAGTACGTGTCCCACCCCTCCATCTCGAAGAAATCGGTGAGAATGCGCGCCCCGACTTCGTGGAGGTCACCGGACACGCAGGCCGTCACGAGGTGATGTCCACTGCGGGAGCCCGTGAAGAGCTTCGGGTACAGCTGCGACATCACCATCTGCGTCGCCGCCGTGCAAAAGTGCTCCTGCGCCACACTGATTTCGTTGCGCTGCCACAACCTCCCCACCTCGTACTGAACGGGCTGAAACACCTGCAGGTAAACGTCCTTGATGCTCGTACCCGCTTCGACGGCGCCGAGCACCAACTCGCTGGCTTCCCTGCGCTTCGCTCGCAGCAGGAGATCGAGATACTGTTTCGCCAGCGCGCCGCCGGGGTTTTCGGGGCGCAGGTAGCTATCGACTTCCGCAGACTCGGACACGCTCGTCTCCTCGCGAAAACCGTACACCGAAACGCCGTGTTACTCGATGGCACCCCGCGAGGCTCGGACAGAGCGGCGAAATGGCCGACGGGTGTACGCGCAGGCGACCATGGCAGCGTCGGACCCTAAGCGCGGCCCGGCAACCGTCGCCGTTTTCAGTACACCAGCACGTTGTCCAGATCGAAGAAGCCCGGTCCAGTCGCTCCTTCAGGCACCGTCCAGACGAACCGCAATCTGCGGAGCGCGCCTCCAGTCGACCCGAGCGGAACCGAGGTGCGTCGCAGTCCCGTGTCGGCGCTGCCGTTCGCGGGGGCGACCAGCACGTTGAACGTGCCGAGCGCTGCTCCACCAGCAGCGGGCTCGACCACGATGTCGAAGCGCCGGTCCTGTGTCGGTGTGCCGGTCGTGATGTCCCAGGCCGCGCGGTAGTCGAAGGTCACGGCCGAAGCCCCGGCCGGAACGAACACGTTCTGCGAGATCTCGATGGTGCCCGGACTCGTGCCGGCGAACCCGTGCAAGAGCGACCACGTCCCGTCGGTCGGACTGCTAGGAAAGAACTGCATGAGCGGATCGGTCGTACCGGCAGCCGATGCTTGCAGCGGCACGTACGCTCCGGTGACGTCGGTAGTAGTCCAGTCGGCGAACCCGCCTTCGAAGCTGCACTCCAGCAGATTGACCAATGGAGAATCGCAGGCGCCGTCCCACTCTTCGACGCTGAGCTGAAACGGTCCCGGCGTGGAGTCTGGGTGCGTGTCGACGACGACCGTGACCTCGTCGTTCTGCGCGAGCTCCACGCCCAGGTACGAATCGAGAAAGCCGATGGCGTCGTCGTCACACTTCAGCTCCCGCCCACAAGCGCCGTCGAGCACGTAGAGAACCGTGTCGGTCGTCGAACCCAGTGTGTGAAAAAAGAAGATCCCCGCCCGCGGCGCGGTCCACTTGTAGGTGACCTCCGGTGAGCTCATTCCGGACGTATCCGCCCGCGGGCACAGCGTCGCACCGCGTACCGCCACACCCCCGACAGTGCTCCCCGTCGCGACATTGCTCCCGACAACCGACCCCAGATCCGTCGCCTCACAACCCCCCCCGGCACTCCCCCCCGCCCCCGCACTCCCCCCCGCCCCCGCACTCCCCCCCGCCCCCGC
>JAJDAH010000297.1 GCA_029261965.1 Polyangiaceae bacterium | reverse complement strand
GCGAGCCTTCGCGTCCACGCCTCGACTCCTCGCTACCTCGGAGCGGCATTTCTGTGTCCCCCACCGCACTCGGTAATGGTGCTGGGGGCTGCCCTAGATTCGCTCGGGGCCTTTTTCCAGCTTCGATTGCCCTTCGCGCCGAAGCCAAGCTCGCTGCAGCCACCGAGCTTTACGGGCAGCATCACCAGTGTGCGCTCTTCCCGCCGACGTCGATCGCCACGACGGTGACGCGAGACACCGTGAGCCCGATAGTCGCCGAGCATGGCTTCTCCGGCGAAATCGATCTGCTGTCTCTCGACATCGATGGCATCGACTATTGGATCTGGAAGGCCATCGAAGGAGTCGAGCCTCGAGTCGTCGTCGTCGAGTACCAAGACATCCTCGGGCCGGACCGTGCGTGGACCGTGCCGTACAAAGCAGACTTCCGCGTGAGCGACTACGCGGAGAATCGAGAGCACAACAACTATTGCAGCGCGTCGCTGCGAGCGTTCACCAAGCTGGGCGCCGAGAAGGGCTATCGGCTCGTGGGTCGCAACCGCGGGGGATGGAACGCGTTTTTCGTCAAGCGCGGGCTAGGAGAAGACGTGCTCCCCGAGGTGAGCGTCGAGAGTTGCTTTCGCTACTCGTGGAACGAGTACGGCATGAAGACGCGCTTCGATCTGGTGCGCGACCTCGAGTGGCAGGAAGTTTGATGGAACCAGCGAGCTGGCCGACGAAGCTCGAGAGTTGTTGTCGCAAATCAACTCAGCGACCCAATGAACACGACGAGCGCGAATGAAGGAGGACTGTCTCGCCACGAGATCGCGAGGCGGGAGGAGGACCAACGAAGTAGTTGCGCCGTTTCGAAGCTGGTCGTGCTCGGTGCCTGACGCGTTCACGCGGGCCCGCGAGTCACGGTCTGACACGCCGATCATGATCCGCTGACGCGCGTACGCCGGCGACTGGCAGTCGCGACCAGCCTGTGGAGCGTTCGCGTCGGTGTCAGCCACATTCTAGCGGAAACGGGTGAACGCGAAGCTCGATTCGATGGGCAACCTGACCGATCAGAACGTGCTCGTCGCCGGTGGCGCGGGATTCGTCGTGTCGGCTTCGCCGCGATTTTCAGAAGCGGCCGGTCACACCCGCCAAACCCCTCCGCCGACGCACTTCCAACAGGGGCGCCACCCGCAACTTCGACGAAGTCGCTTCCGCCTTCGGCGGCGCCGCCTCCCAGCCAAGAAGCGCAGCATCGATCGCGATCGCGGCCAGACCACCGACTGCGATGGCTATGAATGCGCCCGGGCCGCAGAATTCCTCGCTCGAGAGCTCGTCGGTGCAACCGGACGACCAGCCTAATCCCAGGCCGAGCACAGGTAGAGAGACCCGCAACGCCAAGCTATAGAAAGAGTTCTTGACGTTGCCATGAGCAAGGTGAACGCCCATGGGGGCGAGCGAGTAGAGGGTCAACCCGAGGGACATTGGGACGACGTAGTCGTCTGCCAGGGCCATCGTGGCCAAGACGCTTCCCGCAGCGACGTCGGCGACGATGATCTGCCAACCGTACCAGCGCCTACGGGGTTGCTCGAGCTCGATGCCTTCGTCCGAGCGTCGCGTGAAAGTTCGTGCCCGCGCTCGGCGCCCATTGCTTCGTTTCGCGACATGCACGACTGCCGCTTCCGAGCCACGGTGTGAATCCATCACCACATCTCGGACGACTCGGCCAAGGCTGCGGAAGAGCAAAGGCACGCCGCCATCGCACTGGCAAACGCGGCGAGAGAGTAGCCAGAGCGTGAGCGTCGGGCACAGGTGACATCGAATCGCGTGCTGAATTCGGCCATTGAAGACCAAAGACTGCATGGCGCGTGCCATTGCGACATTGGCGCATGTCCGCGACGCGGGTAACGATATCGAGTTTGCGCCAAGCGCCCGTTCGGGGCGGCCGGAATATCCGCAGCGTGGTGTGGCAGCTCGATTCAGAAAGTTTTTCTGAGCCCTTCTGAAGAACCGTTCACGCCTTGGTCTTCTCAACCTCCTCGAGGTGCGACTCGGCGCGCGCGCGGCGTGTAGGGCTCGGCTAGCTAGCTACTGACCAACGCTGCACACGTCACCGTAGCGAACCAGAAAAAAGCAATTGCCGCCGAGCTCGGTACACAGCCGAGTGCCCGCCGCCGACTCACACGAAAAGGAGCAAGTCCCGTCGCACGCGACCGTGAGATCCGGTGGGTCGACGTACCCGTAGCCGTCGCACGCGTCGCCCACGCCCGTGGGACCACCATCCGGTGGTAGGCCTCGTCTCAAAGTTTCTCGAAGTCGTTCACACTGCCCCGCCGCTTCCGGTAGGGGATCTTGCTCGCACACGAGATAGGGGCCCGAGCTGCACCTGGGCATGCAGGAGAGCCCCTGACACGATCGCTTGCAGCACTGATGGATCGCAGCGGGCGGAATGCTCGGGAAGTTGACACCCATGGCGACGCAGTCCCCATAGCAAGAGTCGCCGGTGCTGCCGGTTTGGTTCCCACCGTCTCGTGTTCCGCCACTTCCCGTTCCACCGCCGCCTCGGGGAGTCTCGAGCCCGGTACAGTCGCACGGGGTCGTCCATCCGGCTTCGCACGACCGGCTGCCCCACACACCAGCGTTGCAGCGACATTCGCCGGTGTATCCGGCTACACACGGGACTGCATCGCTTCTCGGGGGGCGTGTCGAATTGCTGCAGGCGGTGGCAAACAGCACGACGCTGATGATCGCTACCTGCCAGCCCATCTCTTCGTCCACCCCCGGAAGCTTAACCCATCAGTGCCTCCGCCGTGACGACGCTGTGCACGACTTCGTCGTTCCACAACCCGGGCTTCAGCCCGTGCGTCGTGACGAGTGTCAGGACGACGTCCTTTCGCGTCTTCGTCCGCGCCTTGAAGATCTCCGCCTTGGTGACCAGCTGCTTCGCGTACGCCTTGGTGAGCACGAACTCGTCCGCCGCGTACTTCAGCTCGCAGAGGTGAATGATCCCGTCGGACCGGTCGATCAAGAGGTCCACTTGCGCGCCGGCGGCGGCGTCCACACCCCTCGGTGGTACGTACCTCCACGTCCCGACCTCGCTCGCCGTTTCGTCGATTCCCAGCGCCGCCTCGATCTCCGAAACATGCTCGAGACACAGGCCCTCGAAGGAGTAGCCAGCCCACGCCCTGTACGAAGGCGTCGTCGCCTTCGAGAGCCAGTCCTTGGTACCTCGTGCCCCGAAACCGCTCGGCGGAGCCGGCTCGATCCAGGTCAGGTGGAAGAGCGAGAACTCGTCGATCAGTCGATAGCTGGTGTCGCGCGCCTTCCTGCCCCAGGGAACGAACCGCGCGAGGAAGCCAGCCGCCTCGAGCTCCTCCAGCCGACGAGTGGCTCGACCGCCGCTCTTGAGGCCGGCGGCGGAGATGAGCTCGTCACGCCGCATGCCACTTCGCTTTCTCGCGCAGGCCCGAACCAGCTTCTCGTGTTCCCCTGAATCGTCGAACAGCGACGAGAACAACCGCCCGAACTCGTCGCTGAGCTGTCCTCCGCGACCGAAACAGAGCTTGCCGATCGCTTGACTTGCCGAGCTGCCCCTCGGGACCTGGAGCAGGTAATAGGGAACGCCGCCAAACGCCATGTAGAGGTCGAGCGTTTGCATCGTCCCTCGTCGCAGCCCGCGACTGGCGAGCAGATCGCGAGCCTCGGCGAGCCGAAGTGGCTCGAGGCGAATTCGGTGCGTAATGCGATTGTGGAGCCCGCCCTTGGCGTTCACCAGGCGGTCGAGCATGAACGACGCGGCGCTGCCGCACAGGATCCAGGCCAAGTTCGGTACTCGCGAGAGGCGCGCATTCCAGAGATGATCGATCGCGGGCAGCAAGCCCGACCGGTGAGTCGCCATCCACGGCAGCTCGTCGAAGAACACCACGACCGGACGGCCCCGGGCACGTTTGGCGGCTTCGGTGACTCCGTCACCGAGTAGCGACAGTGCCTCGCGCCAGCTGCGGAGCTCCGGAAGTCGATGGCGGAAGAGCACCGCCTCGAGCTGCTCCTTGAAGTTGGCGAGCTGGACTTCCTTCGGGGCCTGGTGCTGGCCGATGACTTCGAAGAACGTGCTTGCCATCGGCTCGAGATGGGCGCGGACGAGGTGCGTCTTCCCCACTCGACGGCGGCCGTACACGGCAACCAAGGAGGCACGATCGGTGCGTGCCGCCTCGGAAAGGACCGCGCGCTCCGCCGTCCGTCCGACCAGAGTGAGGACTTTCTTCGCCACGGATGAATACTGGCCACAACTCGCCCAAGAATCAAGATATGGCCGCTAATATTAGATGATTACCGGCCACATATCACCGATCGTCGGAGCTATAGCCACTAATTTCCTCGTGCCCGCGCTCGACGGAGGACCGACGAGCTTTGGAGCGGTGCTGCTGACTCCGATCAGCACCAACCTCAATGGGTACCCAGGACTCGATGCACTGTCGGTAAAGCGGACTAGCAAGACGTTTCGGCTGGCTCGGTCCTGATGGCAGATGAGCTCGTGATCATCGTGGCGTTGTCGGCGCCCGGCGGGACCATGGGCAGGACGAGATCGTCACGGTCGACCGGCAGGTGAAGCAGCGCGGGGCCCTCGGAGGAGAGCCCAGCTGCGGCGTCAGACATTTGGGTGCTGCGGCGCTGCAATTGCGTTCGCCTCAATTCCTGCGGAAAGCAGCGTAGGCTTCATGCGGCGCGGTCCTCTTCGACCGCTGGCGAGCTCCGTGGACACGCACCGCAGGCCA
>JAJDAH010000296.1 GCA_029261965.1 Polyangiaceae bacterium | reverse complement strand
GCGAGCCTTCGCGTCCACGCCTCGACTCCTCGCTACCTCGGAGCGGCATTTCTGTGTCCCCCACCGCACTCGGTAATGGTGCTGGGGGCTGCCCTAGATTCGCTCGGGGCCTTTTTCCAGCTTCGATTGCCCTTCGCGCCGCCAAAGTCGTGCCAATCTTGGTTTCCGGAGCGTGCGGCTTAGCGTGCGCGAATCTCGTCGGGGAGGACGTTTCCGACGATGCGCCGACCCGGACAATCACATCCGCAGTGCAGGAGAGCTACGTGAACTCCGGCTCGTCGACAGCGCGGTGGGTGAACCTCGCAAAAGCCGACGCTTCGTCGGTGGCTGCCAAGTCGACGGGTACGGTGCGCGCCATTTGGGACGATGGCAGGAATGACGGGAGCTGTGGCATCACGTTCGTATCACCCCACTATGCAATCACTGCGGCGCACTGTGTGGACGACGACACCGTCTCGCTGAGCACGACTCTCACAGTGAACCAGTACGACATCAGCAATCTGAACGTCTCCAAGGTACTGCTGCTGGCGAACGTCAGCGGGAGTTGGCCGAACTGGACCAAAGGCGCGACTTTGGGGCCGTCCGACGGGTACGTGGTCACCACCCTCGGGTGCAATGTCGAATACCGATGCCACCAGGCTGATCCGAACGATCCGAACAAGTTCGGACGAGATCCTGCATGTCCCTTCGCGCCCGCGGTCGTCGAGGACATCGCGCTCCTTCACTGTCCGACGAGGTCCAGCGGCGGCTCGTTCGTTCCGACCTACTCGGGCTTGGAAGGCGATTTGCTCGGCGTCAAGATCGAGGTTTGGTGGTTTCATGAAATCATGAAGCTTCAGAACGATCCTGGAGAGTCACTTCACAACACACCGCCGGGAAATTGGACGAACTATGGTGACTATCGCGGAGCAGATCTGAACAACAATTTCCACTACAAATACAACCCGAGCGTGACGTTCGCACACCTTCCGATACCGCTGCGTTCCACGACTTGGTCGAACGGTGCGAATTACAAGGTCCAAGCCGTAAACGGGACCTACACTTGGACCGACGCGCCCGTGTGTCATGGGACTTCTGGGTCCGGAATGATGACTTTCGGTGTATCGACGCTGATCGGTCCAGTCTCCGTTGGGAGCAGCCAGTTGTCTTCGCGTCTTTGTCACGACATGCCGGTGCGTTGCGGCACTCGCCATCGTCATGGGCGGCGGCTGCGGCAACTCAACTGGAGCGGCAGACGATTCTCGCAACGCGGACGGCTCGGCAGGTGCTGCGGGGAAGGGGAGCGGCGGCGCTGGTGGGTCGGGGAACAACGGGGGAACGGGCGGCGGAGTTGGAGCAAGTGCCGGTGAGGCCGGCATAGGTGGAGCGGGCACCGGTGGAACCGGCACCGGAGGGGCGGGCGGCACTGGCGGTGACCCCGGCCCCGACCCTCGGCCAGATAGGCCGCCTTGGAACCCTGGGTTTTCTCTGGGCCCACCAGGTTGGCGCTCGAGCACCGACCCCCTCTGCCCGCGAGTGTCGGGCGGGTCGAGAGGATACGACGTCTGGGCGGACACCCGTGGGGTCCACGTGTTGGTTGCGACAGCGTGCAATCCCCTTGCCGGCTCCTGCGGCCTGCCGGGGATCGAGCTTCACCTCAACGACGGCACCGGGTGGCAGCTCGTTCAGCGAGTCGAAGCGACGGATTCGCGACCCAAATTGTCGGGCCTACCTGGTCGCGCCATCATCACGTACGAGGACGAGTGCGGGATTTCGATTCTCGAGGGTGGGACGACCACGTGCACGCCGCTGGACACTTTCGTCTCTCACGTTTTCGGCGTGGACAGCCAGTCAGCGTTCGCCCTGAGCACGGAGCTGCTGCGTGACGGCGACCTCATCGAGCTCGTCGGCACCTCGTGGGTCTCGACCGGCCTGCGCGTCAGCAGCCCGGGAGCCCTGTGGGCGGACGCGACACACGTCCATGTCGGTGCTCTGAACACCGTGCACGTGTATGAGCGAGCGGGTGGCACGACCGTGGAGCTACCCAACGTCCCGGCGGGACAATACACGGGGATGTGGAGCTTCGGAGCGAACGACGTCTGGTTGGGCAACCTCGTGGGTCAGGTCCTTCACTACGACGGCGCAACCTGGGACGTCTTCACGGCAAGCACCGGCGGTCACGCCATCGCGCAAATGTGGGGAAGCGCCGGAGAGGTGTTCTTTCGGACGGCCGGTAGGGAATTCGGAAGGGTAACGAGTTCCGGACCAGAGACGTTGCTGACTGATGTCACGGTGGAGGGGTTGTGGGGACTCTCACCGACCGAGGTGTTCATCACGCTGTCGGATGGCACGTTCAGTGATTTCAAGTGCGGCGAGTACTTCATGCTCTGGTTCGACGGAGCCGCTTTCCACCAATTCTAGGGCGACCCTCGAGTGATCACGAAGGCGTCGCAACGACGTCCGCTCCGCCTCGCGACCTTCACAATCGAAAAGCTCGCGCGATGGTTGACTCGCCCCGAGCCCGCCCTTGCCGTCGACATTTTCCGCATCTGCGGCGGCCTCATACTGCTCGCATACTTCTCGATTCAGCTCGCCGACGCCCGACTGCTCGTGGTGGAGCAGGGGCTGCTCAGCATCGCGGATGCTCACCGGATCCTTCCTCGGCCGCTCGTCTCGGTTCTGATCCCGCCAGTATCTGAGGCGACTCTACTTATCTTGTCGGTGGCGGGCACTTGCGCCAGCGCAGGTCTCGCCGTGGGCTTCTTTCCCCGCGGCTGTGCCGGGGTATGCTTCGCTCTCACCGTGGCGCTAGGACGCGCGCTCGGCCTCGTCGCGCATCTCGACGACTACTTCGCTACGCTTCTCGCTTTCTGGCTGATGCTTCTGCCCGTCGGGCAGGTACTAACCTACCGAACTCTCATTCCCCGGCGTTCTTGGCAAGCACTACGGGTACCAGGCACGTCGGGCAAGTTGCTCATCATTGCTTTGAGCATCCACTTGCTCGTCCCTCATCTGTGGTGGGCGAACGCTCCCAGCTGGCAGCAATCGGCGGCGGTTTCGATCGCGTTCGCCGCGCTCCCGGTGACCTGGTGCGTAGGCGCTCGACCGATGGCGGCGGGCTTTGCATTCCTGGTGCAGACAGCAATCGTCGGCGCGACCTGCGCGGGGCTGGGTCATCCCATCATGAGCTCGGTGCTTCTCGCGGCGGGAGTAGCCGTGCTCATCCGCAATCTGCTCGCGGCCCGCACAGCGGGCGATCGCCCGCCGACACCAACCCTGGGTGCAGCTCCGGTCGTCGGCGCGCTGTCGGTCGTCGGATTCGTCGTCTTGGCCCTCTCGACATCACTGGCGTGGAACGAAACCCGGACCGCAGCGTCCCGGATGCTCTTCGATCTGGGAGTTCTTCCCCCGAACGGACTGGCTCCCGGCTGCGGCGTCCTGGAAGGTCAGAATCGTATCCAGTGTGGTGGAAACGAGCTGCACTGGCGAGACCCGGGGCCGGATTGCAAGCCTGGCTTTGGGGCGGACTCGCTCAGGCGCATGTTGCGAACGCGGGGCACGATCACCCGCGATCAAAAGCGCCCGTGTGAGTTCCTCGGCAAAACCGGTACCTGCCATGAGTACGGTTACGAAATGCCAGGGTCCGAACCCGTGGTGATCATCGCCCGTCTGGGAGGCTGCGAGTCACCAACGGCGCAGTGCAACTTGGAGGGCAGGACCAAGCCAGATCACTTTCCGCCGCCGTGTGACCAAGTCTTCAGCGGCAGGCCTTAGAACCAGGCCCGTCCACCTGAGCGCCCCCAAGAAAAATCAACCCTCATCTTCCCGAGTCACGATCTCTCCTGACAACAACTCCACCACTACGAACTCCCCACCACGCCCGCACTTGCGTCAATGCACGCTCCCCCTTGCCGACCCCTCCCCAAGATCCTATCTGTCCCCCATGCTGCCCACCGCCCTCCGCGGCGCGCGCACCCACGATCTGCAAGCGGTCGACGTCGACATCCGCCCCGGCGAGGTCATCGCCGTCACCGGCGTTTCCGGCAGCGGCAAGTCCTCCCAAGCTGTCGACACGCTCTACGCCGAAGGCCAACGCCGCTTCGTCGAGTCGTTCAGTTCCTACGCCCGCCAGTTCCTCGAGCGGCTCGAGCGGCCCCCTATGGACGAGCTCGAGCCGGTGCCTGCGGGTATCGCGGTCGATCGCCGCGCCCGGTCAAGAGCTCGCGTTCGACGGTGGCCACGATGGCCGATCTTGCGCCTTTACTCGAGCCCCCACCCGTCGCTCCTCGGCGGCTCCGCCGCCTGCGGGGCGCCGACCTGCCCCCCAACGGTCGTGCTCGCCCGGCAGAAGGTTATGAACGCGGAGCGAGCGTGAGGTTCCTTCTCACGCGCTAGCGCGACTGGCCGGGCTGCGCGCGAGAGGGGGAGGTGGCAGCATGTGGAGGCGCTACGGCGCAGCTTTCATCACGGACGAGAAAACTTGAACAACCCCCGACAAGCCAACCAATCGACGCGTCCCGGGCTCTCACGAAGGGAGCTTCCCCTGGCTATACTGACCGTCGTCGTAGCTTGCGTTCCCGACGCCTCCACCGGACGGACCCCCCAGACCCAGCAGTCACCGCGTCCACCGGAGCGCCCAGTGAAAGAGGCCGAGCACATCGAGCAAGAAATCTGGGAGATGCTCCCGCACCTGTTCGGGGAGCAGCGGGTTTCCGCACTTGCCAAGATCGACAGTGCCATCGCGTTGCGAAGGGCCCGCCAAGGCGAGGAACACTCCGACTTGATCTGGCCGTTGTCGATCAAGATCGAGTTGCTCCGACATGAACACAGTCGTGAGTCGCAGTCGAAAGCCGCAGCGGTCGGCGAGGCGCGACTCGCCTTGAGGCGTCGCGCCCTACGCACTGTTCCCCGCGAAGTCCTGTATTCGATCGAAGAGCTGGTCGATCTCTACCGATTCGAGGAGGAGGTTTGGAACCCAGATCGTGCGAACGAGCTCCGGCGCGAGGCGAGGATGATGCGCGAACGACTAGAGGCGAGTCGAGCCAGTGGCCGGTGAGATCGTTTTTCGAAGCGTCAATACCAAACGGTACGAGGAGGCTCGCGCCGCGCTTGCCGAGCTAAGGAGCACGCGGAAGTTGTCTGGCAGATCCGTTGGCTTGCTCCGACTGGCGATGAAAAGTGTGCTTCCGGAACGCGATCACCTGCGGTCGGGCAGAGAGCGAATCGAGCGAGTGCTCGAAGCTAGCGATTTGGATCCGCGGGATTACTTGAGCCCTGACGGGCTCACTGATGTCATGTGGACCCTTTTCATGCTGTATTGCTGCGACCGAGCCGGCTACTTCAACCTCGTTGACGGCGGGGGAACAAACTGGCTCGTTCTAGAACGAGGGGTCGCGCCCTTGTACGATGACGATTGGTTCCAGCAACTGCTGGAAGGAACCCATCCGCAAACCTACGGGGTAGATATCCCCGCTGAAACGAGTTCGTTCGTCATCCCTCACGAGCTCCTCGGAGAATTGGATGCTCGGCTCGAAAGCATTCTGTTGGTACCGGGTCTGGAGACTGTCACGACTTCAGAGTTGACTGGCCTCAGGAAACTGCGTGGGCGAGCCGCCGCTCGGGGCGATGTTGGGCTCCTGGGGGCTCCTGTACACGGCACTCCTCTAGCTGATCTGGGCTTGCCGACTGACCAGGAAAAATCGTTGTGCTGGAGGTAGGGCAGAGCGAAGGCGAGCAGAAATCCGGTAAGGCGGCCGGCCCGATCATCCACAGGCGCGACGGCGTTACCGCGGCCGTCTACGGTGTGCTGCTGGGGATCGCCAGTGCCTTTTTTGTTGCGGCGGAAGCTTCCAGAGATCACTTGGGGCTAGTTGCTGCCAGCGCCAGCGTCTTGGTCCTAGGGCTGCTCCTCGCTGTCAGTGAGAGACTTCGCTGGCCCGTAGTAGCCGCGCTCGGAATCGCCATTCTCGGTCACGCAGTGTCTGGTTCAGTTGAAGGGTTGGAGCGCACCCGTGCACTCGTTTCCATATCCAGCTGGGTGCTTCTGATCCTGACCTACGGAGAACCCTCTCGTGCGCGGTGGATCATCTCGGGTGTGATCTTGCTCGTCCTCGCAGGCATTCACGGGAGAGCTGGCTTCTCCGTGTGGGACAACAAACTTCCCGACGGCTATCGCCCCGTCACCCTCACGGTGCTGGCCATAGACGATGAGGCCGAATGGGCCGCAAAGATTCCGGAAGACGAGCTGCCGGCTGGCGCATCGATTCGCAAAGAAACCGTGAATCGACCGTCAGGCGAAGCGACGATCGTCAGCTACCTGCACGTCGAGGCAACGGCAGAGGGAGGGCGGGCGGAGGCGCTCGACCGGGCTCAAGAGCTCGTTGGTCGGTTTCTGGAGCTGGGCCCGCCAGGCAAGCACATCGCCTTGCAGTGGACGGCGTTACCTGACGGCGCGGGCGGATTCGTGCGAAGCCACATCTTGGAGGGCGAGTCCGTGCTTGCCAACAGACACGTCAAGGACGCCGAGGCGATCCAGCGCGATGGCTCCGCTCAGTGGGAAGTGCAGATCACGTTCACCAAAGAAGGCTCCAAGCGATTCGCTGGTTTCTCGACAAGGCAAACGGGACGGCGAACGGCGATTCTCTTCGAAGACGTCGTCGTGGCGGCACCAATGATCCGTGAGCCGATAGAAGGTGGGGTCGTGTTCATCAGTCTCGTCAACGCGACCGAAGACGAAGCTCAGCTGTTGGCGGGTGGGCTGACGGGAACGCTCAAGACCAAAGACTAGACCGCACCCCTCGCTTTCTTGGATGAGGTGGTTGAATCTGCAAGATCGTCGCTCAGTTCGAATTTGAAGATAGGACCAAGCGTCCATCGAAGACGCGCTACGAGCGGCTCCGGAAAGCCATGGTCAACAAGTACGGCAGGGACGACGTCCAAACCGCAGCGACCGGTACTCTCACCCGAACCACCGCCGGCCTCCGCCAAAGGGGCGCACGCTCTGCGCCGCGCCCACCGGGCAACGCTCAATCCCCCTCACACCAGCCCTTCGAACCCCACCACGTTGGGCGCGTCACAGATCCTGCGCCGGGAGGGGCGAAGCCCGGCGGTGGTTCGGGCGAAGGAGGTGTCTCGTGCGTGCTCGTCCTCGCTCTTCAGCTCTCATCGTTCAGCGCGCGGCTGGGCTGCGCTCGCAGCTCACGCCTACGGAGGCCGCGCTTTGGCGTGCCATTCGGGGCAAGCGGCTCGGCGCGGCGTTGCGGCGCCAGGTGCCTATCGGGCGCTACATCGCGGACTTTCTTGCGCCGCGTGAGCGGCTCGTTGTCGAAGTCGATGGCGCGTACCACGCCGACCGCCGCCGGGCGGACGCCCGGCGGGACGAGTACATGCGGCGGGCTGGGTATCGGGTGTTGCGGTTGGAGGCGGAGCTCGTGCGCACGGCGTTGCCGGTCGCGCTCGAGCGCATCAGGCTCGCTCTGCGCCCGCCGTGATGCGCGACGCTACCGAAGAACGCGGGCGTTCTCGCTGGCACGTGTGTCTATGTCGCCCGAAATGTCCCAAAAACGGACATTTCGGGGAGCATGGACGTCTATGTGTCCCAGAATGTCCGCTTTTGGGACGTTTCACCGTACCTAGATTTCACCACCCACTCCGTGACCGGCAACAAGAGGGACGAGCACCGTTTCAGTGCGCGCAGGCGCGGCTGTTGCGAGCCACCGCGCGCCCACCTTCTGCGCTCACACCGCCCCCCGATAGAAGCCGCGCCCGTTCCACCTGAGCGCTTCAAGACAAATCAACCCTCATCTTCCCGCGTTGCGATCTCTTCTGACAACGCGTCGACCACGACGAACTCGGCTACGCGGTCGAGTGGCCTCGCGGCGACGAGGACGAGATCACCGTCGAGATGCGCGACTGTTCG
>JAJDAH010000295.1 GCA_029261965.1 Polyangiaceae bacterium | reverse complement strand
TTCGGAGGATAGAGACGTAATCGAGGTCGTCTCCACCCGCGCTCGCGGATGAGCTTTCCCCAGGTAGCCGGGTGGGCGAAGACCTTGCCGACGCGCTGAGCGTGCAATGCGAGCCCGCGAATCGACATGTGTCGGTGCTCTTTGGACTGGACGAGATCGCCGATGGTCTCGACCTCGCGGTAGGTCAACCGCTGCGGCAGGGAGCGCGGGCAGCTTGGTCGATCATCGAGCGTGCAGGCTTCCTCGGCTCGAACCCAGGCGTGGTAGCGAGCCGACGAGAGTCGGAGAACGCGGAGAGCGGCGGACAGTGCCATCGATCTCCGGGCCCGTTCGACAGCGCCGAGGATGATTCGCTTGGCAGCCGCATCGGGTAGCCGGGAGAGCTCGAGCTTGAATCCGGAGATGCGGACGACGGCGAGCACGAGCCGAAGGACCGCCGTGAGCATCGAGATGCGGCTCTCGAGCTCGACGAAGCGACTTCGAAGGGCGGCCTCGGCTTCAAGGTCGTCGTCGAGGGCCACGACATCCGGCAAGCCGCGCCGAATCCAACTCAGTGCAGTCGAGCGCGGGATCTCCAGGTTCGGGAAGAGGTCGGGGTTCCGGGTGAGGATGATCTGCGCCTTGATTCGGTGATCGTAGGAGCGGCGAGAGTGAGCGGTCATCTCACGAGCTGAGCACGGCCGAGCTGGCCAGTATTGGCGAGCGCTGGGCCGCCGAAAAGGGAGCAAATTCGCGATGTGCAACTGCACGCGCCCAGCTCCAGGATGTTCGACTACGCAGCTGGGTGAGATTCGTTCGGCACGAGCCGCCGGTCATCACCCCGAAACACCGATTCCAGCTCCTTCAGCGCCAACAGCAGCCGCGCGATGTTTTCCGCGTGGCGGGAGTAGAGGATGTCGAGATCGAACGTAACCGCCGGTGCACCTTGGAGAACGCCAGCTGTCATTCCCACGACGATGAACTGCACTCCGTGTCGGGATAGCAGCTGGATGACTTGGAACGACTTAGTCGGAGTCGCCATCCCGCATCATACGTCCGAGCGAGAGGGCCGTTTCGTAGAGCATCGACAGGCGCTCGCGGGGGCTGAGCTTCAGCATGAGATCGATTTGCGTGACGTCGACACCCTCTTCGTCGAAAGCTCCGGCGTTGAGCTCACGAATCTGGTCGTCTGCGCGGGTGATGCCGCTCGCCATGCGTCCAGCCTGTCCAGCCTACCACGGGGTGGGGGCTCAAAGCTCACAACCGCTCAGGCGGCCGCGCCTCGGGATCCTCAGGTGGTAAGCCACTCCAGATCGCGAGAACCCCGGCTGGGGCGAAGACAGAATCGCCGACGAGCAAGGTCTAGCTAGTACGGCACGAAGCCGGACCACGAGAAGTCCTCGTTATTCGAGACGCCGAGCGAGCAGAGTGATCGGCCGGCAGCAACGAGAAATTTCGCTCCCGTGATGTGGCTATTCTGACTGAACCTGGCGATGGGCGTGCTGCTCGAGCTGAAGGAACAATCACCCGCGGGCTGGATGAACAGGATGACCGAACCGGTGGTCCCCAGTGCGTCAGTCAGCACGAACGGCCCATCGAAGACTCTGCTGCCGAGGCTGGGATTGGCACTCGCGGTCCCGGAGCGGAGCTGTGCCGCATCCGTGTCCGCCGTCAATACGGAACCTTGGACCGTGACGGGACCACTAACGCTACAAGTACCGCATGTCCCAGCCTCCTGAGCCATCGCGTCCGGTACGGGGTCGGTCAGCGCGTCCATGACGCTTGTGACGTCGCCGCGGCCCTGGTCGAGCGTGGCATCCATTGCCCCGGTGGCGTCAGTCAACATGCCGTCGGGCCGACCGGTCACATCCGCAGCGCCCATCGCGTCACTCATCGAGCCCGCCACGCCGCCGATGCCACCGACGCCGCTCGAAGCAGCGTCGCTACCGGCGTCCATTGCCGTTCTTCCACCGCCACTACCGCAGGCTGCGACCACGGCATAGACGAGACAGCCACCACCCAGGTACTTGAGAGTTTCTTCGATTCGCATTTGTTTTCTCCTTGGAGGAGCGCGTCGCCCGAACAGATGGCGCCGCCCCGAGGCCAGAATAGCCGAAACCTTCGATTGCAGCATCGCAAGGCCGCGATGCGAAGCAGCTTGGCGCATCCGACCGCTCAGATATCAGTTGGACCCGTCACGAGACTCGCCGGGCGCTGCTGAACTGGGAGGCTAAGAAAATCAACGAGGGCGGCGGAAGTCAAAAGTAGACATGAATCCGTTGTGCGCCCTAGATCTTGATTCGTCGGCGGATATTTTGGAGCGGACGTCGCCCCGGTGGAGCGGACAACACCCCTGACGCTCGGTGAGCACTTCTGTTGCTGACCACGGTGCGTTCCGCTAGCGTGATGAGATGTTACGTTCGATGGTGGCTGCAGTGGGGCTCACTGGGTTGGCTCTCGCGAGCGCTTGTGGCTCCGATTCCTCGCCGGGCTCTGGGTTAGGTTCTGGGTCGGGGCGCTCCACCTGCGTCGTGCTCAACGATGACGGCTGTATTTGTGGTGCCGAACCTCGGGAAGACGATGTCGACTTCCAGGGGATGTGCGATGAAAATGGGGTCGGCGAGCGGGGCGTTTGCTGTAAGCGGGGCGACCGCTGCAAGTGCGAGCCGGTCCAGTGCGGGATTAGCTCGATTGGCGGCGACTGCCTGTGCGGAGCTGGACTCTTGTTGGACAGCATCGTGGGTTCGTGTGAGGGGACCGCGAGCACCTGCTGCACTCAAGACACGGGGTACTGCTATTGCGAGGATGGGTGCATGAACCGCTTCGCAAATCGGTTGGTCGGTTCGTGCGACATGTCGACCTCGGCAGCCACGTGCCCCGATGGCGAGGAGCAGGTTTCGTCCTGCCAGTAGCCGCGTGTGGCGCCCGCTGCCTCAGTAGGGGATCATTGGCGTCATTGCCCGCGCTGCGCAACGCTGTTGCGGAACGAGAACCGAATGCTTGCGCGTCGCGAGGGTCAGACACGTGCGACCGTTTCATCGCTCCCAGCGAAGACGGCACCTTCTGCTCGCCAGATGGTATACTGCGGCCCTCAGACCGATGAGCTATTGGCGAATCAAGTCAGCCGCCGCGCTGTCGCTTGCGAGCTTCGTGAGTTGTGGAGGAAAAGCCTCAGAGAGCGGCGAGTTCTCCGGAGAGCCGCCGGCGCCTGCACCACCGGTCGAGCCGGAGGCGTGCGGCGCCCGGGCGAGTAGTTTCAGAGCCGAGGGGAGTATCGGCGAGGTTCGCGTCGAAACGCTTTGCACGATTGGTCGAGGCGGAGGGACTCGTGATGACGGTGGGGGGTGGGCAGCTTGGGCGTTCGAGCAGGGGTCGCACTCCCCCTCGGGGTGGATACTTGCGCTCAGTGACGGACCTCAGGTCCAAGCGGGCCAGGCGATCACTGGGTCAGCCCTGATTCTGTTGCCCCCCGGGCCGCCCTTTGACGGACAGGTGTTCACAGCGACCGTGACTTCCACCCGGCCGGTCTCGCCCTACGCCATCTTTTCCATGCCTATGACAGTGACGGACCTTCGCAAGGTCGGCGCGTGCCCTGGCGCCTCGGTAGGGGGCAGCGTTGAGCTGTGCGTCAGAGATTTCTATTGCCCGGAGCCGGTACAGATCGACGGAGCCATCAGTGGCGTTGGCCTGCGAGGGCGATTCGACGAAGTCGGCGCGAGCGGCTCGGAGGACGAGCTAGTTCAATACTTCGGCGATGGAGGCGTCTTCGCGATCGCACTCCGCCAGCCCGAGGGCGCTACTCAGGGCCTACTGGCGTTCCCTGAGTCGAGTTCGTACGACGAGATCCTTTGCTTGAGCGGCGCGCCGCTGAGCCCGCCCAACAGCAGTATCGGCCAAGTCAGTTTCGACACCGTAGGGGTCGCCGGCACGATGCCGGGGCAACCCGTGGCGGGAAGCTTCACGCTTGGCGCCGAGTAGGGCACATCCGCGGGGCTCCGGCCCCGCCTCGAACGTCGTCGCAGGCGTCGCGCGCTTTCTAGCTCCGACATATGTCACGCGCAACGCGAGCCAGGGAGTATCGCCAGCCCGACCGGAAGAACGTAGTACGATTGAGCCGTGCGAGTCGCTCCGCTGGCAGTGTTCTTCTCTGCGTTGCTCGGCGGCGGACTGGCGAGTGCCGAGCCGATCCGCCTGAGCTACGACGCGCCGGCGGACTGTCCGAACGAAGAGCAGTTTCGTCGGCGTGTTCTCGAACGGGTGACACGCGGCGACCCGGCGAGCGTGCAGGAGTTCGCGCGCACCTATGCGGTCCGGGTCGAGCAGAGCGAGCCGGCCTACCGCGGCTCGGTGACCTTTCGAAAGCCCGACGAGGAGTACGCGGTTCGAGAGGTGCGCGGAGCCAGCTGCGCCGCGGTCGTCGATGCCCTGGTCGTCGTGACGGCGCTTGCGATCGACGCGAACGCCATGGAGATCGAGCCCGAGGCACCTCTCCCAGCCGCGCCAACGACCGCGCCCCCAGCGGAATCAGAGTCTCCGCCGGGCCCGCCCCCTGGTCCCGCGCCAATCTCTCCGCCTCCCCCGGGCTTCGATGCCCCGCCGCCTCGAGCAACCACGGAACCGGCACGATGGACACTCGGCGCCGTGGTCGCAGCAAAGTCCGCGTTCACTCCAACTTTGGCGCTTGGAGGAGGCGCGTTCTTCGAGCTCGAGAGCACGCGTCGATGGAGCGGTCGTCTGACGGCCAGCTATGCGGACAGCGGCCCCGTCGAGCGCAGAGACCGCGCCGCCCGATTTGCGCTCGCCGGCGGGTCGCTCGACGGGTGCCATCCGGGACTCCGACTCGGCATCGGTGAGCTCACGACTTGTGCCGCGGTCGAGGTCGGAGCAACCCGCGCCGAGGGGGAGAGGACGGCGGGGGTCGAATCGGTGCGGTCGGCCTGGGACCCTTGGGTGTCGCTCGCCGCCCTCGCCCGGTTTCGGCTCCCGATCGCCGATCGTCTGGAAATGCATGCCGACGCCGCGATGGTGTTTCCCCTGACGCGCCGCACTTTCTCCTTCGAAACCCCGGACATCGTCGTGTATCGGGTGCCTCTCGTCGCCTGGGCCGCCGGCTTCGGAGCGAGCTACAGGTTTCCGTGATCGGATCCCCCGTGCGACGACATGGGTTCGGTCAGATGGCGTCCGAAAGCGCCGCGACGGACCGGATGGCCGCCGACGCCAACAGCAAGGGTCGCCTCGCGCTACTCGTGCGCCGGAACGCCACGTTCGTGTGGCGCTGCTTGAGGCGGCTCGGGGTGCCGCCAGCAGATACCGATGATGCCGCCCAACAGGTCTTCATGATCGTTTCCGACAAGCTCAACGACATCGAGCCCGGCTCCGAGCGAGCGTTTCTGTTCGCCACCGCGAGGGGCGTCGCGGCGAATGCGCGCCGAAAGATCGCGCGGCGTCCGGAGTCGACCGACGACGCGCTCTTGGCGACGCTGCCGGACGACGCGCCGGGACCCGACGCGACACTCGAGAAACGTGAGGCGCGGGAGCTCCTCGACGAAATTCTGGAGAGAATGTCGCCGGAGCTTCGCGAGGTGTTCGTGCTGTTCGAGATCGAGGACATGACGACGACGGAGATCGCCCGGACCCTCGACATCCCGGTGGGCACCGTGGCGTCGCGACTTCGCCGCGCTCGTGAGCAGCTCCGCGGTCACCTCGCGCGGCTTCGAGCGCGACTCGAGGGGAGCCAGCCATGAGCGACGAGAAGAAGCTGGTCGACGGCGACGACGAGCTCGAGCGAACGCTGCTCGGCGCGGCACGCGACGACGTTCCCTCGCACGAATCGGTGCGGGGCATGCTCGCTGCCGCCGGGGTGTCCGGCGCGCTCACGGCCGTCGGCAGCGCAGAGGCAGCCGAGGTGGGGGCGGGCTCGATTTCGACGACGGCGTCCGCGACGGCACCCGCAGCGGCGGGGCTGCTCACTGTGGTGAAGTGGGCGGGGATCGGCGTCGTGACCGGCACGCTCACCGTCGTGGGCTTGGATCTCGTGCAGCAGCCAGAGGCCGACCCGAAGGCGCAGCCGACCCCGAAGGCGCACACCCCGAGAGCGGCCGAGGCCGTGCAAAGCCCGAAGGAAGGGGCGCCCGCAGAAGACCTCGCAACAGTCGAGTCGCCACCAGCGGTCGCACAGACAGCGTCGCCGCGTAGCGCGCCGCCATCATCACCATCCACGAACGAGCCAACAAAGAAGCATTCGTCGCTCGCCGAAGAAGCGCTGCTCATCGACGGCGCCCGCGCGGCCGTGTCCGGAGGAAACGGGCGGCAAGCCCTTTCGTTGTTGGATCGACACGCCGCCGAGTTTCCGCACGGCGAGCTGCGCGCAGAGGCTCGCTACTTGCGAATGGAAGCGCTCGTGACTGCGGGACAGATGGACGCTGCGAGAAGCATCGCTAGCGGGTTCGTCGGCGGGCGGTCGAATGGGGCGTATTCGGCGCGGGCACGCGTGATTCTGGGTGGCGGCGAGAAACGCCAACCCACGTCGGCAAAGGAACGTGAGCACCTAGAATGAAAGATCTCAGGAACGTCGCTCTTGTTGCGCTGATCGCGTTTGGGGGCTGCGGAGGGGAAACGAGTCTCGGTAAGGGCGCGTCGAATTGTGAGGATGCCGGCCACTCTCCATCGGGGGGCCGCTCCGGCGCCTCCGCGGCGGGCGGAACCGGAGCATCCAGCGGGGCGCCCTCGACCGGCGGGGTCACGGCGGTTCCGAACACTCCTGGGTGCAGTCTGCCAAGACCGCCGCCGCTCCCAAATCCCACGGCCGCCGAAACAGAACGGGCCGAGCTCGCGCTCGACTTCTGCAAGGCGCTGCAGCGGGACGGCTGTCTGCCACTCCGCAGCGGCACGAGCCGAGTCGCGCTCCAGCTCGAAGAAGTCTGTTCGCCCGAGGAGCTCCTGGTCGCGTGCGCGCAGGACCAGCTGCTCGAATACCACCAACATGTCTTGCCTGAGTGTGATGACGAGTGGCGCGTCGCCATCCAGTGTGCAGGCGAGGCGAGCTATCCGCAGTCGACGTGTACTCAGGCGGATTTGACCGGCGCACCAGCCGTCGTGTGCGTCGCGGAAAAACAGGCGTTTCGGGAATGCAGGAGCACCCAGGACGGCCCGCGGCGAAGCGTCTCAGGCAGCCGAGACACCTGCACCTACGGGCCGGGCTCATACACCTCTTGCGAAGCGCGTTGCCCGGGCGGCGAAAACGACTTTCGGATGCAATGCAACGGACCGCCAGGTTTGCCGCAGCGTTGTCAGTGCTTCATCAACTCCCACGCCACTGGCGACACGATGGACTTCGGGCCCACCCACGTGATCTACGTCGGCGACTGCGCCGATGCGGCGGCCCGAATGGCGAACGGCGAGGTCTGCACGAATCGGCTCGACTGCTGCTTCGAATACACTGACGGCGGCGAGGACAAGTGCCGGTGTGGCTCCGATCCGAATCTGTTGATCCCGCCTCCCGGTTTTCCGACCTGTGAGGCTGCAGCGCAGGCGCTCAACGGCCGAGTCGTCGATATCTGCCCGCAGTGGGAGGTCGAGCTTCCCCCGTGAGGCTCGGCTTTGGAGCCCAAAACATGCACTCCTTTCAACGACGAGGAAAATGGCGTGATCGCAAACGCCCGCGGACAACATGAGATGGACAGAATGAAGCCAACCAGCAAGCTAGCCGTGGCGGCCCTTCTCCTCGCCGGCTGCGGAGGAAACACGTCGCTCGGCTCGGGCAGCTCAGGAGATGGTGCCGACGCGGGCAACCCGAACGCCGGGGGCTCGACGAGCGGTGGCGCTGGTGCGTCGGCCGGTGGGGTTTCGAACGGTGGCTCGGCGGCGGGAGGTAGCGCGGCAACGGGTGGCGGCTCGGCTGCCGGCGGTGGCGACGCGGCGGCAGGCGGCGGTGCGGCGGCTGGCGGTGGCTCGGCGGCGGGCGGAACGTCCTCGACAGGGGGCACCGGGTCTTCGACCGGCGGGGCCGCGAACGGAGGAACCGCTGGGGTCCCGATGACACCGGGGTGCAACCTGCCGCGGCCTCCGCCCTTGCCCAATCCGACGGCCGCCGAAATCGAACGCGCTCAGCTCGCGTACGACTTCTGTGTGACGCTCGAGAGAGACGGCTGCATCGGACGCATCGCCGGTTCGAGCTTCGTCACCCATCAGCTCGAAGGCTGCTCGCCGGAGGAGCTCATCGTCGGCTGCCAGCAAGACCAGCTTCTCACGTACGCGCAATCGGTGACGCCGGACTGCGATGACGAATGGCAGGCGGCGATTCGGTGCGAGACGGCAGCGCAATATGCCGAGTCGGAATGCAACTCGCGGGGGCTCCACAGCTCTCGATCCCTGGAGCAGAAACCCTGCGAAGTGGAGAAGACGGCGTTTTGGGGTTGCTCTACTGATGGTTTTCAAACTGTGTCGGGAACGCGCACAGAGTGCTACTACGGCATGGGGTTGTTCGGTAGTTGCGAGGTTCGTTGCCTAGTCGATGACAATCGCTTCTCGCTACAGTGTGGTGGACCGCCGGGGCTGCCTGTGAGGTGCCTTTGCGAAGTCAATGGCCGAGAGATCGGCGACATGAATTTCGGTATCGACGTGTTCTACGCGGGCGACTGCGAGGACGCAGCGACTCAGGCCGCGAACGGCAGGTGCACGAACCGACTCGACTGCTGCTTCGAGTCTCCCAACGGCTCGCAAACCGAATGTGAGTGCGGCTCCGACCCCAACCTCCGGGGTCATCCAACGTGTGACGCCCTCGCGTCATCCGTCAACGGCCAAGTCGTGGCGATCTGTCCTCAATTCGAAGCATCCGGTGGCAGTGGTTGATGTGGTTGATGGCCACCGCCTTGCGGACCGGGGCCCCGTGAGACGCGCAACAATCCTCGCCATCGTTGTCCAACGATTCCTCGCCCAGCTGCGGCGTCAGACATTTGGGTGCTGCGGCGCTGCAATTGCGTTCGCCTCAATTCCTGCGGAAAGCAGCGTAGGCTTCATGCGGCGCGGTCCTCTTCGACCGCTGGCGAGCTCCGTGGACACGCACCGCAGGCCA
>JAJDAH010000294.1 GCA_029261965.1 Polyangiaceae bacterium | reverse complement strand
CACGTGGTGTTTCGGTCACGAGGGGGCGGGGATGAGCCCGAAAATGTTGTGGCGCTCTGTGTGTGGTGCCACCTGGAGGGGGTGCACGGGGGGAAGATCGCGGTGAGGGGGCGGGTGCCGGGGCTCGAATGGGAGATTGGGAAGCGAGCCGTGGTGGTGGTGCGAGGTAGAGATAAGGTGAAAGGGGGGTGGAAGGATGTGGAGCGGGCGGCTTGACGCTCCGATACGGTTTTGTATCTATGCTCGATGCTGCAGCGCGGGCGCGACTCAAGGCGCGGTGATGGTCGCGCAACCGAACACGACGTCGATGCTCTGCAGATCCGGCTGGCGGACGAGCGTGCAGGCTCCTGGACACGTGAAGATGCGCGTCGGGTTCACGATGTCGTCGTAGGACCACCCGTTCGGTGCGCTTGGGCACGTTGCCGTGCTGCTCACGAACGGGATGGTCTGAGTCGATCCGCCGTTTTGTATTTCGACATTGACCTGACTGGGGTTGATGGTGCCACCGGTCGGGTGCGGTGGGAGGGCCCAGGAGCACGAAAGCGGCGACGAGGTGATTGCGGAAGCTGCGAGCTGGTTGAAGAAGGGATCGAAATTTTGCTCGCAGAGGTTGCCGTGGATGCCCATGGTGGCATCGACCAGTGTTTCGTAGACGGTGCCCGGCGCCGCGGAGAGCATGAAACATGGTCCGCTGGAAAAGGGCCCTTCGAATGCGTAGAGGCCGGCGACGTGCCAATCGTTCGGCTGAATGAGCGCGGGTTCGAGCGCGTTGACCGCGGTGATGAAGTCCACTGACGTCATGGACGAGTCGTCGTCGGTGACGAGAACGAACCACTTGACCGAGTCGGGCCGGAGACGGCTCCGCCATTGCGGGAACGTGTTCAGCACCACGCTCAACATGTTGTTGCTGCCGATCCCCTGGTTGAGGTGCAGGTAGGCGGGGAGATTCGTGTCCGCCGGACACGCCGCGCCCGATCCGAGCGGGGCCGGCACGGTCATGTCGCAGCTGCTGATAAGAACGACTCGGATGTCGATGCCGCTGCTAGCGATGCTCGTGGCCAGGCCTGGCAAAGCGGCCTGAACCCACGCGGCCTCCGTGGACATGCTGCCGGAGGTGTCCACGCCGACGATGATGTCGATGGGCGAGGGGGGCGGCGTGACGGAGACTGCAACTCCGCCGCACCCGCCACCGGTCCCGCCGGTGCCACCGCCACCGGTGCCGCCAATTCCTCCGCCGGTCCCGCCGGTGCCCACGCCGCCGGTTCCCCCGCCCGTGCCGCCAGCTCCCGCTCCACCGGTTCCTCCAGCAACGCCGCCGGTTCCTCCAGCAACGCCGCCGGTGCCGCCCGCTCCAACGCCGCCGGTTCCTCCGCCCGCTCCGCCGGTTCCTCCGGCAACGCCACCGGTTCCGCCCGCTCCAACGCCGCCGGTTCCTCCGCCCGCTCCGCCGGTTCCTCCAGCAACGCCACCGGTTCCGCCGCCGCCAGTTCCGCCGCCGCCGGTTCCGCCCATCGCCTCGGGAACGCACTGCCCCGAAGTGGCATCGCAAGCCAGCCCCATCGGTGCGCAGTCGCGATCCGACTGACAGATCGGGTCGCACCGTCCGTCACGGCAGCGCTCGTCCGCCTCGCAATCGAGGTCGACGACGCAATCCACGCAATGGCCAGCGGCGGCGTCACAAAGCAAACCCATCGGCGTACAGTCGTTGTCCGACGAGCACGCCTCGCGACATCGGTTGCCCGAACAAGTGGCTCCGTCGCAGTCGGCATCCACAACGCACTCGACGCACACCCCTCGGGTCCCATCGCATACTTGCCGGGGCAGGCATTCCAGCGAGTTGCGGCAAGGGCCGCCGAGCACAGGGCCCCCACCGCCGCTTCCGGTTGCTCCAGCCATGTTCCCCGCGTCTGGACCCTGCCCGGAGAAATCGAGGGTCGTACCTCCGCACCCGTGGGCGAGCGCCAGGATGGAGGCTCCTGCCACGGCGCACGCGGTTGATGTTCGTCGAGTCACGGGTCCCACCAACAGGATAACTCAACAGCGGGCTGGGTGGAGGGCTGACGGTTTTTGTCGCAGGCAGACCGACTCGCGTGAGCCCCGCGTTCGGGGCGGCAGGTCGGTCGCTGCAGAGTCGGTCGCTGCAGAGTCGGTCGTGCGACCCACCCGACCGAGCGCTGGCTAAAGATGACGCATCTTGCTAAGTGGCCCACACTCACCATTCCTGTGGGGAAGGGAATGAAATCGATGCGTGCAAATGGAATGGCGCTGGGGCTGTTGCTCCCTCTGACGTTGGGGTCCTTCGGCTGCGGCGGGGGCGGCAGCAGCGGGACAGACGGTAGCGGTAGCGGTGGCGCGGCCGGAAGCGCAGGCGCGGCGGGGACGACGGGAATGGCCGGAGCGGCGGGAGCGGGCGGCGCGCCCGGCGGCATCCAGTCCGGCGTCGACATCGACATCGATTCAGGCTCGCTCACGGGTGAAGAGCGCGGCGGCTCGCGCGCGTTTTTGGGGGTCCCGTTTGCGGCCCCTCCGGTCGGCGACCTGCGGTGGAAGCCGCCAGCGCCAGTCGAGCCCTGGACGGGATCTCGCGACGCGACGGCGGTTGGTGCGGCGTGTCCGCAACCCCCGGGCCTTATCGGGAGTCTGGCGACCAACGAAGATTGTCTGTTCCTCAACGTCTGGACGCCCAAGGACGCCCCGGCCGAACCGGTTCCGGTGATGGTCTGGATCCACGGTGGCGCCTTTGCGCTCGGATCCGCCGGCGAGCCGCTTTACGACGGTCAGGCGTTGGTCGAGCACGGCGATCGCGTCGTGGTCACGATCAACTATCGCCTCGGCGCGCTCGGGCTGCTCGCGCACCCGGCGCTGACTGCCGAGAGCAGCACCGGCTCATCGGGCAACTACTGGTTGCTCGATCAAATCGCAGCGCTCGAATGGGTGCAGCGAAACATTCTCGCGTTCGGTGGCGATCCGGACAACGTGACCATCTTCGGGGAGTCGGCGGGCGGCGCCAGCGTGTGTGCGCTGATGGCGTCGCCGCTCACCGGCGGGCTCTTTCACCGCGGCATCTCCGAGAGTGGGCTCTGTAACAGCGGGCTGTTCGGCCGGGCGCTCGCCGACCAGGAAGCTGGGGGGGTGACCGCGGCGACGGACCTGGGCTGCGGCGACGCCGCTACGGCTGCCACTTGTCTGCGTGGCAAGACCGATGCCGAGTTGGTGGGGCTTTTCCAACTCACCGTGCCGCCCGGCGGGCTGCTCTACGCGCCGGCCGATGGCTTCGTCTCGTTTCCTTTCGTGGACGGGTACGTGCTGCCGACCCCGATGCTCGACCGATTCACCGGTGGCGATGCGCAGTCGGTGCCGCTCATGCTGGGCACCAACGGGGACGAAGCGCGCATATTCCACGGCCCGGAGACCTTCGCGCAGCCGGTCACCGACGAAGCGGGGTACCGAGAGGCGCTCGGGCGCAGGTTTGCTCCGGCCGACGTGGACGCGATTGTCGCCGAGTACCCAATCGCGTCTTTTGCCTCGGCGAACGCGGCCCTCACGAAAGTCAGCGACGACTGGGCGTTCGTCTGTACGGCGCGTCGCACGGCTCGCGCCACTGCCGCGGCGGGGCTCTCGACGTACCTCTACGCGTTCGAACACATTCGCGCCGGGGCGACGACGTCGGATCACGGGTCAGAAATCGCCCTGGTGTTCGGTCAGAGCACGGTCGACCCCGCGGATCGGGCGCTGTCGGATGCGATGGTCGGGTACTGGACGCGGTTCGCCGCGACGGGCGATCCGAACGGCAATGGGGCGGTGACCTGGCCGAAGTACGACGCGACGGGCGACCAGCACCTGGAGCTCGTCGCCATGATCGCTGCGGGATCGGGGCGCGAGAGCCAAAAGTGCGATTTCTGGGAGGGGATCCGGCCCAGGAACTAGCTCGAGCTAGCTCAGGGTCATGGGGCCGAACCCCGATGGGCTCCGCATGGTGCCGGCCACCAACGGATTCCACGTTTGGACCCGAAAAGACCGAGCCGGGTACAAGTGGGAGCTTCGAAGACGAGCTCGATGCCGCTTCAGTCGACCATCCGATCGCAGCTCGAGGCGAGCAGTCGCGTCTTCGGTGGCTTCTTCCGGCTGAATGTCTCCGGGCAGGTGGCCTACGCCGCCATCAGCCACGACAAGGAGTACACGTACCTCTTGCAGCGAACCGCCGGCGCAGCGGTCAAGACCACCGGGGGGTCCTACGAGAAGATCGACACGAGGGCGAGAGGCTGGAAGGAGGCGATGGAGAACTGAGGGTCGGCCGGAGGTCGGCGGTTCACTTCAGTTGTTCCGGCGCTTCATTGGCGGGGCCGACGTACATGATGACGGCCATCTTGCCTCGCTCCTCGCCGGTTCCCAGCAGCATTCCCCAGCGGCTGAACGGGTTGGAGATGAGTGTTTTGCCGTCGAAGCTGAACGAGGTCCGGCCGTCTTCGAAGGCCACGATCCAAAACGGCCGCTTGACCACCAACGGAAGCTCGTCGCTTCCCATCTCGGCCATGCCGATGAAGCCGAACATCACCGGAAGCTCGTCGCCGGGCTTGAACTCGTACCAGACGACCGGCTCCTTCTCGGCCGCGGCGAGGGCTTCGGGACTGGCCGTGGCGAAGTGGATCCGAACTCCGTCATTGGCACCGACGCACGCGGCGAGCAACGCCAAGACGAGGAGTAGAGCTCCGCGAAGGACGACAGGTGGGATGAGCTTGGAAGTGCGTTTCACGTTGCGACAACGGTACCAAGAGGGGCGTTGAACGGCGTTTGTTTTTTCGCGGCGCAAGGGCGGCAGGGCTGCAAGCTGGACGTGGCGCCTTCCGACCGCCTCATGTCTCAGCTTGCGCGTCACCTGCCCCGAACCGCCCCGAACAGCACGCGATTCAATGACCCGCCTTTGAAGGGCAGCTCGTCGAGGGCGGTGTCGTGCGATCCGCGAATCCGTCAATCGCGAACACCTACGCAAGCTCTACGCTGTCGCGAACAGGACCGGCGTCATCCGAGCGCCCCCTTCATCACGTGGCCGGCGGCTTCCGTCATGTTGGCGAACGGCTTGGCCTCGCTCAGGTCGTTGATTTCCTTCCACTTCGCGACAACGTCCTCGGGCGCGTGCCCACCTTTGCCATCGATGATGATGCCAGCACCTTCGACGATGGCCACGCGCGAAACGTAACCACCCCCGACCGAGTAGGTCTGCGCGCTCTCCTCACACTGATCGCTGCAGAGATACGCCACGAGCGGTGAGACGAACTCCGGAAGCAGCTTCTCCAGCATGTTCGGCGGCATCACCGTTTCGGTCATGCGGCTCTTGGCGATGGGCGCGATGACGTTGCTCTTGATGTTGTACTTGGCGCCTTCGTGGGCGAGCGTCTTCGCGAGACCGACGATGCCCAGCTTGGCCGCGCTGTAGTTCGCCTGCCCGAAGTTGCCGTAGAGGCCGGCAGCGCTCGTCGTGAACACGATACGCCCGTACTGATTCTCGCGAAGCAGCGGCCAGGCGGCCTTGGACACGAAGCAGCTGCCGTTCAGATGAACGGCGAGCACCTTGTGCCAATCACCTTCTTGCATCTTCATGAAAGAGACATCACGGAGGATGCCGGCGTTGTTGATGACGATGTCGACCTTGCCGAAGGCGTCTTTGGCGGTGGCGACAATCTTCTGAGCGCCCTCCCATGTATCGACGCCATCGTAGTTGGCAACGGCTTCGCCGCCGCCAGCCTTGATTTCATCCACGACCTTGTCGGCGGCCTTTTCGGCACCCCCGCCGGAGCCGTCGACCGAGCCGCCGAGGTCGTTCACCACGACTTTGGCGCCACGCGAGGCGAGAAGCAGCGCGTGACTGCGTCCGAGGCCACCGCCCGCACCTGTGACGATCGCGACTCGGTTATCGAAACGAATATCGGACATGTTGTGTCTCCTGACGAAGGTCCCTATTCGCGTGGCGGGCGAACGAAATCAAGCGGGGATGGGTGGTGGGCGAGATTTCCCGTTCGGGCGTCGCCGACTTCCCTGCGCGAGTCCGAGCGAGCCGGCGTGGACCCCCATAGCCTGCTCGATCGCATTCCGGGCCTCTGCTCGCCTCGCGCGATCGCGTGACTCGAAATGACGCGAGAGAGCTCGAACCGTGCCGGCCTTCCGGTCCGCCTTGAGATCGACCCGGGCGACCAGGTTCTCTCCCGAAAGAACGGGCAGGCAAAAGTAGCCGTAGACCCGCTCCGGCGCCGGCTTGAAGATTTCCAACACCTGCTCGAAACCGAAAAGAACGGCGACCCGGCGGCGGTCCCAGAGCAGCGGGTCGAAAGGCGACAGGAAACGTCCGCGCGGGTCTGGTCGGACGCGTTTCAGGCGGTCGAGCAGCTCCAAGTGCTTCGGTTGAATCCAGCCGGCGATCGGCCTTTCAGACTCTCGGTGCAGATCGCACCGCACGACGGCGTTCATTTCTTGCAACTCGTCTAGAGCGTTCTGAATCTGCTCTCGCCGGTTCCGCAGTCGCCACGTGTTAGATAGCGTTCCGGTTTGGGCCCAGCCGTGGCCGTCGAGGGCCCGCAGCAGCAGGCCCCGGATCGCGTCTTTGGGTTCGAGCTTCGCGCTCCGCCATCGCTCCGGGATCACCCGCTCAGTCAGATCGAAGGTGCGCTGAAAAGAGCTCCGCTCCAGAATCGCGAGCTCGCCCATCGACCAGAGCATGACGGCGACTCGTTTCGCAGGTTTGTGTCCCCACCAGCCCCCCTTGCCCGATCCATCCATCTCCAGAGAGCGGATCGGTCCTTCGTCACGAATGCGGCGCAGCAAGTCGCGGGCGAGCAGCCGGTTGTCCTTCAACACCTTTCCCCACCACGGGTCCTTGCGAAAGCCATCGCGGCGAAACTGAAAGTGCGGGTAGAGGTCGAGAGGCATCCAGCAAGCTTCGTGCCCCCAGTACTCGAACACCGGCTCCCCAGGCCGAAGCAGATCTTCGCCGAGTTCGGCGTCCATCGTTGGAAAACGCGTGAGCAGGACAATGACGTGGCTGCGCGCCCCGGCCACCGAAACGGTATCGAGTTGCAAATACCCGAAGTGATCGATCAACTGGAGCGCCGCCCCACGAGCACGCTGGCCCGCGCCGGATGCCGAGCGCGGAAGTCCGTTCCACGCGGGCTTCAGCAGACCTGCCGCGTACAAAGCGAGGCGGCGTGCGCCGGCGACGTCGATGGACTCTTGGCTCAACGGCGAAGTTCTAACCCTGCACTCATCTCGCACGCGGATCAGTCTTCGGTCTCGGCTCCGGCACGCTGAAACAACGCTAGCATGGGAAATCAGTCGAAACGCCATCAGGCCACCTGAAGGGCACACCGAGAGCGATTCACGCCTCGCTCACGATTCTACGCCGCCACGACGGCGAGCCCGATGACATCGCGACTGTGGACTATCATCCTCGCCCACGTGCAGCCTGGTGGCGGAGATGACGTGGAGTTGCTCGGTACGCCCGCCCGAGGGCTGACCACGGCGACCGTGGGTTTCTTCGCAGGCCTCACGATGATCGTCTCCTACGGCGTCGCCGGGCCGTACTTTGCCGAGTCGTTCGAGCTGTCCGGATGGCAGCTTGGGGCGCTCCTCTCGTCGCCGCACATCAGCAAAGCCGTGCTGCGCATTCCGTTCGGTGCTTGGGTCGACTCGACCGGGGGCCGTACCCCACTTCTGATTCTACTCGTGCTCAGCGTGCTGGGACTCGCGGGGGTGACGAGCACTCTATTTTTCGTCGATGCCGAGGCGCTCGACGACCGCTATTTTCTTCTCTTCCTCGTCTTCGTGTCATCGGCGGAGCAGGCGGCGCGACCTTCTCGGTCGGCGCAGCGCAGACCTCGTATTGGTTTCCACTGCGCCGGCAGGGCTGGGCGCTCGGCGTTTACGCCGGTGTGGGGAATTTCGGACCAGGGCTCTTCAATCTGGTGATTCCTGCCCTGATCGTGGCAGTGGGAATTGTGGGGGCCTACGCGAGCTGGTTGGCGTTCATGGCGATCGTAGCCACCGGATACGCGCTCTGTGCCGTGAACCCGTATTTCTTTCAGCTCACGAATCGCGGCGTCGGCTCGGACACCGCGCGACAGATAGCCGCGGCGAGCGGTCAAGAGATGTTTCCGACGGGATCAGCCTGGGACTCTCTCGCGCGGGCTGGACGCAACCCGCTCACGTGGGCGCTCGTCTTCCTCTATACGATCTCGTTTGGCGGCGGGTTCACCGCGTTGACCGCCTGGTTCCCGACGTATTGGTATGCCTTCCACGACATGAATCTTGTAACGGCTGGAGCGCTCTCCGCGCTGTTTACAATCTACGGCTCGATAGTGCGCGTCCCGGGTGGCATTCTCAGTGATCGTGTGGGAGGCGAGCGCGTGACGATCGCTGGGTTTCTCGTCATGGCGGTGGGTGGGGTGATTCTCACACTGGCGCACGATGTTGGGCTTTCCATCCTGGGAATGCTGGTGCTCGCCACGGGGATGGGGGCCGCAAATGCGGCAATCTTCAAGCTCGTGGCCGACTATACATCCGGCGCTGTAGGAGGCGCTTCGGGCCTCGTCGGCGGTTTCGGAGGATTGGGGACACTCGTGGTGTTGCCGGCTCTGGGGATGTTCGCGGACTCCTACGGCACCGAAGGCTACGCGCTCGGATTCTCGATGTTCATCGCGTTCAGCCTCATTTCGGCAATTGGAGCTAGCGTCCTCGAATGGCACCGACGTGCGACAGAAGGTGGCTCATGAACTGTAGCCCTCTGTAGCCCAGCTCTCTACATGTAGACGACTGGAATCGCACATCGGGGGGCGGCGTGAGAACGACGCCCGAGCTGGCGTGCGTCAACATGGCGGTCAGGGGAGCGGATTACGCGGGGAGGGCCCGATCAGCCCTCTGCTGGTGCCATTCTCGCCATCTCCCCGGGACCTGTGAGGCGCGCTAGCTTCTTTGTCGAGGGCACGTGTGAGGCATGTCTATTCTTCCCGGACGCGGCTCTGTTCGAAGCGAGTTGCCGGGCTTTTTCGGCCGCGGGCACGAGCGTCGACCCCTCCACCAAGCAGGTCACGATCGACGCGACCCGGCTCGGCGCCGAAGTCGTCAGCGGGACGTTCGAAGTCGAATACGTTTTCAGCGTCGATGGTGGCATCGCGACCGAGGTCAACATCTCCGGTGCCGTGAGTGTCATGGGGGAGAAGCTGATCCTCGACCTCGGTGGCCAACTGCCATTGGGAACGCCCCTGGGGCTGCGCGTGGTCGTGCTGAGTCTGTTCGACCAGTGCGGCGACACGCAGAAGTTCAACCCGCTGATGAGCTTGAACGACATGAACACGCTTCAGTTCTTGCCACCCGGGACGCAGACAGACGGCGGCACCGAAGGTGGAGCGGATGCCACCTCCCCCGATGGTGGCGGCAGCTGGACCGTTGGCTGCGCGCCGAAGGGTCCGTGATACACCGGGGACGTGCCTCACTTCGACTTCGTCCGACGAGCAGCTCGCGTGCGAGCGGCGGCGGCTTCGTCCGGAACCGAGTGGGCTGCGTATCGATTCTGATTTGGCGACGCGAGCACTCGGGCCGTCGTGACAATCGCACTCATCGCGGTCCTCTGCCTCACCGTCGGCATTCAGTTCCTGGCTCTTCTCGGAATGGGTCCCAGGCGAGCCATTGGCGACGAAGGCTCCTACATCCGACCGCAGGATCCGAGCGAGGCGCGGCCCCCGCAGTCGTTCATTCGCCCGCCGGTCCTTCCGGCCATTGCCGCCCTCTGTCAGGGCCCGAATGGCTCGGGCGAGCGACGCTTGAGACTACTCATGGCGCTCGCGAGCCTTCTCACCGTTCTATTGACGGCGCTGTCGGGATGGTGCCTCGGCGGCGCGACCGTTGCGCTGCTCGCCGCCGCCATTCTCGCCGCACAACCCGAGCGGATCGTTCTTGCTTGTCATGTATGGCCGGACGCCCTGCTTGGACTCATCGCGACGTTGCTCGGCCTCGTTTCGCTGCAGGCGAATGCCAGCCTCGCCCTGGCCATCGTAGCCGGGGCGCTTTGTGCCGTCGGCACGATGACGCGCATCGACTTTCTCGTCGCGGTGCCGTTCTTCGTGGCTGGGTGGCTCATGTCCGGCAACGACGCGACTGTAGCCGTGGTGGCGTGCCTCGCCGGCCCCACCGTTGTCGTGCTGGTCGCGATGTCGATGCGTAACGCGCGGCGCTACGGGATCTTTCTTCCGGATACGACGTGGGCGTTCAACCTGACGGTCATGGACGCCGAACGTGAGCTCGAGGACGTGCCGCAGTCGATCGCACGATCCTTCGCGACGTGGAGCGAGAAACCCCTGAAAGAAGGGCCGCGTCTCGGGCTGGCTTCGCTCAGCCGATCGCTGACCTCGCCCGGGAGCTTGCTTGCCTCCGTCGGCCATCGGCTCCGCGTCATGCTGGGCCCCGATACCTTCGTTCGAGAGAATCTACTCCCGAAACACAGGGCCTACCCCGAGCTCGGCGAGAGAGCCCGAGCTTTGCTCGACCGAGCGCTGGTGCTCGCATTCCCAGCGCTCGTGGCTGTCGTCATCGCGACGACGATCGGAAGTTCGCGCGCTCCGGGCAGCTTTGCGTTGCCCGGCCTCGCGCTCTTGTTGGCACCGGTGCTTTTTTTCGCGCGGACTCGATTCCGGCTCGCCGCCATGCCTGCGCTGAGTCTGCTTGCAGCCGACGGGCTGATTCGAATCGGCACGACGAGCTGGTCCGAGCCACGAGTGGGGATCTCGTGTCTCGTCGGTGCGGCGGCGTTGACCTGGTTGATGACTCGCTACAGGGGCTCCAAAGAGAGCCGCTCGTCTTGAACGCAAGGCTCTAAAAAATCGACATTGTCCGTCGGATCGCCGAATCTGTAACCTCGACCCATGCGCATGGGACCATGGCACCGACCTAGACCGCTGCGGCACCTCGCTGCTCTCGTGCTTCCCCTGGCGCTCGGCTGCTCGAGCCTGCGCACCATCGACATCGGTGTCTGCGGCAACCAGGTCGTGGAGCCCGAAGCGGGCGAGACCTGCGACACATTCGCGCCCGAAGGCGGGACCGAGTGTCGAGCGCCAGGCGAGCAACACCAGTGTCGGCTCGTGTGCGCCCCCGGCGGGCCCGTGTGTCCTTCGGATTCGAGCTGCGGAACCGACGGTATCTGTCGCTCGCCTTCCGGCCGGTTCGCGCCGACTCATGTTAGCTTGGACATGAACGCCACCGCGGTTGCTCGCGCTGATTTCGATGCGGACGGGCGCGACGATCTGGTGTTCACGACGGCGACGAGCTTCGAGATCTTGTACTTCGACGCGGAATTCGCGACCGCCCACCGTGAATCATCGCGACGTGAGCTGCTCGGGCTGGCAGGGCCGCGCCCGCTCGACGCGCAGTCCCCAGCACCCGCGGTTGGGGATCTCTCGGGCACGAGCACCGACGACGTTCTCTTACCGTTCCGGAGCGGGGCGTTGATTGCTCTGGGTTCTCCCGATCGAGAGCTCCGCTTCAAGGCGCATCCCGCGGTGCTGCTCTCCGACACCGTCGAAGAGGTCGCCGCCATCGCCGCCGAGATCGATCCTGCAGCGCCGGGGACCGACGTAATCGTTCTCGGCACTCTGAGTTGTCGGTGGTGAAAGACCTCACCGGGAGCGCGATCCTTGCTGTTCGGTCGGGGTAGTGAGACTCGCCGCCCATGCTCACCCTGCTCACATCGCGCCGCCGCGACGCGGTACGCTCGCCGTTTCTCAAGGGCGCGGCGGACCCCCGGGCGGGTTGAACTCGTCGAGCTGCGGCAGCGTCACGCCGCTGCCCTTGACCGAGGTCAGCCCGTGCTCGACCAGCAGCCGGGGCACTTGGTCGTAGTGGAACTCGACGCTGTGCTCTTGGGCCAGCCGGTTGATTTCCGCGATGTCGTCGGTTTCCTGCAGAGCATCGACGAACCTCTCGAAGGTCACGTTGGCGGACATCTCGATGTAGCGCACGGGAACGTCGCCGATGTTCCAGAACGAGTGAGACAGCCCGCGCGGCTTGATGACGTAGCTTCCGGCTCCCCCGGTGACCACCTCGCCGCCGGCGCCGCCGAACTCGAACCCGAGCTCACCCTCGATCAGATAAACTGCCTGGTCGTATTCCTCGTGGGTGTGCGGGGTGAGCAGCTGGTCGACCGCGAGGGTCATTTCCATGATGGACCAGTAGTTTCCAAGATCAGCAGCTCGAACCTTGTAGCGACCGTCCTCGTCGTCGGCGATTTCTCCTTCACCGGGGAGGATGATGGCACCTTCCGCGGGCGGAACGGACGCCAGCGCGGTGCACCCGTCGCTTCCGCCGCCCGTGCCTCCGTTCCCCGCGCTCCCGCTGCCCGTCGCGTCTCCGGACGAGTCTGCACACGCGCTCACCGCGAGCGTGAGCGCACTGAGCTCCAGCATCCTGCGACGATTCAGGACGTTCGTGCCCGGGTCGCTTCGCCTGGTGGCGCGTTTGATCAGTTTTTCCGACGGCCGAATGATCCGCATGGCGGTCCTCCATTTTCTGCAAGAAAAGCTGCCGAGCGCGGCAACTACGGAAGACCCTAAGGGGAACGAAAGAGGAGGGCTTGACCCGAACGGTCAGGACGGTGACCGATTCGGCCAATCCGTCCGAGCGGCGTAGGTCCGAGGTGCCAGCCCCTTCCAGCGTTTGAACGCGCGAGAAAATGCGCTGGAGTCGGAGAAGCCCAGGAGGAAGGCGATCTCGGTGACGCTCACCGTGTTGTTCTCGAGGTAACCGCACGCGAGCTCGAGGCGGACCTCCTCGCCGAGCCGGCGGAACCCCATTCCCTCTTCTGCGAGCTTGCGGCCCAAGGCTCGATCGCTCACCCCCAAGCGGCGCGCTACCTCGTCGCGTTTCGGAAGTCCGTCCGGGAGACTTTTCGCCAAAATGCCGCGCACCCGATCCGCCCACGAAGACTCGTCGAGCCGCGCGAGGAAGGCCTGCATCATGTTGTCGGCTTGCAGGGCCATGTGGTTGTTGGCCAACGGGAGAGGTCGCGTAGCGACCGCCAACGAAAAGCTGAGCTCGTTTCGGTCGGCACCAAACCGCAGTGGTGCCCGGAAGAATTCGCTAAAGGGCGTCGGATCGGAGGGCCGGGGCCGGCGCAAGGCGACGCCGGTGGGCGCCAAGGTCCGATCATGACTCATGCCGCGAGCGCCGCGGACCAAAGAACCCGCCATCACGTCACACGGCAGCCACGTGCCTCGGGTCGGCTCGGGGACGGAGAACGTGATTCGAAAGTCGTCGACCTGGGTCGTTTGGAGGGCGACATGGTCGCTCACGTAGCGGGCATACTTTTCCAGGCGACGCCAAGCGACCGCCAGGGTGTCGCTGGCGACCATTGCGAAATGAACGGCCTGTCCGATCAGCGCATGATGCCGTGCGACGACGAGCCCGAACGAAGGGTCGCCCGATGCCTCCGCGGCGAGCAGGACAAAGCGATCGAGAATGTCGGACTCGAAGCGCTGGGAACGATCATCGAGCACGGCTTGGGGCACTCCAGCGCGACGGGCCAGCGCGAGCCCGTCGACGCCGTACGGCTCCAGGGCGCGGACGATGCCCTCGACGGAAGCCCCGATGACCATGCCCATAGCTGTCATCTGACCCGCGCCCGCAGGGCACCGCAAGCCGACTCCGGTCGACGCGCCGGAGGACCCAAAATCGCTTGGCGGCGGGCGAGATTCTCCGGCCCAGCCTGCCGCGGAGTCGCCAGTACGAAGTCACGATACACCACCCGCAGCAATCTCCACCGCGGCGCTACGCGCGCTCGAGACCATCGCCCTCAGCGATGGGGAGTTCCATCAGACCGAGCGCGACATCATCGAATCGATTCGATCCCTTCGGACTGCTGATGTTCGCCATCGTACACTTCCATCTCGGAGTCAGGATCTGCCCCGTCGCCCCGCTCGGAATCGGGCAAGTGGATCCCGGGAGTGGTTCCATTGCTGAGCACGACCACCGGGTTTCTCCAAGCTTGATCGATGACGTGAAGGACGCGGCGTGAAGTGATCGAGGTTGCTCGATTCGCGCGCGAGCGCGTCGGAGCAAGCGAGCTAGCGGTGAGGAAAGTACGGGGCAGAGCCGATACCTTCGTAGGTGGCTAAACCAATGAAGGAGGGTACCCCGTGGAGAAGATCGTGCTCGAAGTCGACGCTGAGCTCAACCCGGACGTGCAGAAGTGCCTCGACAACGCGCTGCAAAGAGTCACCGAGCAGCTGGCTTTGCAGTTGAAGCGAACGCGCCAAGGGCGGGTGCCGAACTACACGGAGTTCTCGCGGAACGCGGCGGCGGCGGCGCGCGAAGTCGAGTTGGCGATGCACCGGGTCGGACTGCAGGCGCTGCTCGTCGACGCGCAGCGCGTTCGGGTCAGCCAGGTCGAGTACGTCAAGGTTTTAGACGCGGACGATGCGATGGGTTCGTACCACACGCGCGTCGGGACGGTGTTCTTGCGCCGTCCGTTGTACCGCGTTGTCGGGCGTCGAAATAGTCCAACGGTCGATCTGATCGCACTCCAGGTCGGTGCGCTCGCGGGCGGTTGGCTTCCGGACACTGCGGAAGCGATGGCGTTTCTCGGCCAGCAGGGCACATCGCGGGAAGCCGAGGCATCGGCGAAGAAGATGAGAGTGTTGCCGTACTCGCGGTCGAGCTTCGAGACCGTGACCCACGAGGTCGGGCGGCGGTTGCTGGATCGCGCGGAAGAAATCGACATGGTCCTCGCCGAGCAGGTCGAGTTACCCGACGAGGCCGCCAGTCTGAGTGTGTCCGCCATTTCTTCTTTGGTGAAGCCCGTGTGCCGTCCGAGCGCCGACTCCCGCGCAGCCGTGGGCATGTCGTCACGCAGCGCGGTGAGCGCATCGGTTTCGCTCAACAGCCACTGCAACGCCGTCCCGCTCGTGTCTGGAAGCCCGTGAATCAGAATCCGGCGCCGTAGCGCGCGTCTGCTCACGCCGCCGAAAACATGCTCTTCCGCGCGCGCTCCAAGGTCGGCCTCCAGGAGAGCGTCCAGGTCGCTGATGGCGATGCGGCCCCGGCTGAGCTCCTCCCGGGTACCCGTTCACGGGTCTCAGCGTGTGAGGGCGGCGTAGGTGATCGATCTCGCTCCATAAATACGTGACGCTTTCCATCTCCGCCAAACTGGGCAATGTATGAAGGCGTGGCGCGAGACTGGCGCGATGATCGAATTGAGG
>JAJDAH010000293.1 GCA_029261965.1 Polyangiaceae bacterium | reverse complement strand
GAGGGTGAGGGCGAAACCGTGTTGGCTGGACTCTGCACGCGCCACCCGGGATCACCAGACGGAGCGCAGGCTCCAAGGAGCAGCGTCCACGCGAACAAGCCCCCTTGGATCGTTCTGCGCACGCGGATCACGGAGGCATTGTAGCGCCAGAGCCCACGGGGCGGGTCAAGGGGCGGCGGCGAGCACACCCGAGGGCGCCGTCAATCGCCTATGCTGCGGCCCAAGTGAGCATTCGCGTCTTCGGATTGACTGGCGGTATCGGGTCGGGAAAAAGCACGGTCGCGCGAATGTTGCGCGACCGGGGGCTACCGGTCATCGACGCAGACCAGCTAGCACGCGAAGTGGTGGCGCCGGGCTCGGAGGGCCTTCGGGACATCGTGCGCGAGTTCGGCGAGGAGGTGCTCGATGCCAGTGGTGCCCTCGATCGCAAGCTGGTGGCCAGCAAGGTTTTCGGGAACGAGAGTGCTCGCCGAACGCTGAACTCGATCACCCACCCGCGAGTCGGTGCATTGGCCAGGGACCGAACCCAGGCACTCGAAGGCCGCGGCGAACCCCTCGCCTGCTACGAAGTCCCATTGCTCGTCGAAGGGGGACTCGTCGACGCCCTGCGGCCTGTCGTCGTCGTCGATGTGCCTCCAGCTGTCCAGCTGGCTCGTACGATGACGCGCGACGGCTGCACTGAGGACGAAGCGCGCGCACGAATCGCCGCGCAGCTGCCCTTGGAAAAGAAAGTCGAGATCGCCGACTACGTCGTCGTCAACACGGGAGATCTCGAAGAAACGCGGCGACAGGCAGACGCAACTCTCGACCAGATCTGTCGGTCGCTCGAGATCGACCCCGCGCGATACCCACGTTGAGCGCGCTCACTTTTCGCGGGCGTGAGCCGCGCGAAGCGTATTGTCGAGCAACATCGCAATGGTCATCGGTCCGACCCCCCCCGGAACTGGGGTGATGGCGCCGGCGACTTCTTGCACGCTCGCAAAATCGACGTCGCCGCAGAGTTTTCCGTTCTCGTCTCGGTTCATGCCGACGTCGATGACCGCGGCCCCGGGTTTGACCCAATCCGTCCGGATCATCTTCGCGCGACCGACGGCGGCGACGATCACGTCGGCTTCTCGGCAAACGCCCTGCAGATCCTTCGTGCGCGAATGGGCGACGGTGACGGTGGCGTGCTCGCGAATGAGGAGCGCAGCCATGGGTTTGCCGACGATGTTGCTGCGCCCGACGACGACTGCGCGCGCACCCTTCAGTGAGACGCCGCCTTCGGCCAAGAGACGGATGCAGCCCTGGGGCGTGCACGGAACGAGACCCGGTAGCCCGGACCACAGCTTGCCGACGTTCGTCGCGTGAAACCCGTCGACGTCTTTTTCGGGGTCGATGGCCTCGAGCACCGGACCATCTTCGACCCCGTCGGGAAGCGGTAGCTGGACCAGGATGCCGTCGACGTCGGGGTCGTCGTCGAGCTGACGCACCAGCGCCACGAGCTCGCTCTGAGTCACAGTCGTTGCGAGCCGGTGCACCTTTCCCGCGATGCCGGCTTCTTTTGCCGCCTTTTCCTTGTTTCGAACGTACACCTGCGAGGCTTGGTCCTCGCCGGCGAGCACCACGTGCAGCCCAGGAGCTCTTCCGTAGCGTTCGGTGAATTTCTTCACGCCCTCCGCGACTTCGGCGCGGACAGTTTTCGCAATCGCTTTGCCGTCGAGAATCTTTGCCACGGCAGCCGCTTACCAGACGCCGGGCGGGGTTTCTACTGGTGTCGCGACCCTGAAGTCGCGAAGGGAGTTTAGGTGCTCGCTTCCGCCGGGCTTCGCGGTGGCACCGCGGTTTCGATGCTCCGACGGAGCAGGTGTCGGTGGGCGAAGATCGCACCGACGATCAGGAGCAGGCCGATGATCTGCGAGGTGCTCAGGCCTAGCACGCCGCCGCGGTCGTCGCTCCGAACGAACTCCAAGACGAACCGTGCCGCCGCATACAGGCCGACGAACGCAACGAAGACTTGGCCGTCGTATCGCTTGCGCCCGTGAAGGTACAGGAGCAAGAGCGCGGAGATCGCAAAGGATGCGGCGGACTCGTAGATCTGAGTTGGGTGGACGGCTTTGGAGATCTCGAACGGCGAGGCCAGAATGTCGTGACGAAACTGCCATTCGCTGGCGGGGCTGTGCGACGGGAACGACACCTGCCACGGGCCCTCGGTTCGAACTCCGAAGCAGCACCCGGCCAGGAGGCAACCCATCCGGCCAAAACCGAGTCCCAAGGGCACGACGATGCCCGCCATGTCTGCCGCTTTCCAGAACGGGAACCTGTCGCGGCGAAGCAGCCACAGCGCCACCGCCGACGCACCAATGAACCCCCCGTAGTAGGTGAGCCCCCCGTTCCAAAACTCGGCCCACGCCAGGCAGTTTCGAGCGGTCGGGCGGCAGACTCCCGCGTTGGCGTCCCACGCTCCCATCGAACCAGCCTCGGCACCCAGCCACCCGCTCACGGGATCGGGCTGTTGGATTCGAATGCACTCCGCCCGCGTGACGCTCCATTCGACCTGGGAAAAGTCCGTGCACAGGTGCACGTAGTCCATCAAGTAGCCATCGGCGATCACGTGAAGGATGCGTGCGCCGAAGACGCCGGCGAGAAGCATCGCGAGACCGAGGTCGATGACGACGTCGGGATCCTGGCCGACACGTTTCGCCCAAATCGATCCGAGGGCGGTCGCGAAGATGAACCCCGTCAGCAACAGGACGAAGTAGCTCGGGAACCCGATATCGAGCAGCGTGAAGAGGCGACCCTGCACGTGGGAGCGTCTTCAGCCCTGTTCGGGCGGCTTCGGGCCGGGTGAAGCGAGCTCGGGCTCGAGCCCGCCTTCCTCGGGCCCGTCGGGCCCCGCCGGCGCCGAAGGCGCGGGCGAATCGAGCGTGGCAGCCGATGCGGGGTCAGAAAGCGGCGGGCCAGAAAGCGGCGAGGCGGCAGTGCCATCGACTGCGGCCGTGGATTCGGTCGGACCGCTACCGTCCACGGGACCATCACCTGCCAGCGCAAGAGCACTCGGAGCAGGCGCGCCAGCGGTCGGCTCGGGTTTACGCCGCGAGGTCACCATATCCACGCCCATCAGAGCCACCCCAATACAGATGGCGATATCGGCGACATTGAAGGTCGGCCAGTGGTCGGTGACCGTCCAGGTCGAGTGCCACTTCTGAATCCAGCCGTTCATGCTGCGGATCCAATCGGCGCGATAGTCGATGAAGTCGATGACGCTGCTACGCACGATGCGATCGGCCAGATTGCCGAGCGCCCCGCCGAGCACGAGCGGCAATCCCCACTTGAGCGCCCGCTGGCCGGGGAGCAATCGGTTGTAGAGCGAAACGATGAACGCGATGGCCAGCAAACTGACGATCAGGAAGAACGGACGACGGAGCGACTCGCTCTGCTCTTGCAGGAGCCCCCACGCGCCACCCTTGTTGTAGGCGAGCGTCAGCGCCAGATGGTCTTTGATGAGCTGAATCGGGGGCTCGGCGATACGCCTCGTGAGCTCGACTTCGGCCCAGGCCTTGCTGACCACGTCGGCGAGCAGCGCCACGGCCGAGACCACGCCAAAAAAGACGAACGTCGGAGGCTTGTGAGCAATCCGCTCAGTGGGATCCGCGACGGGCGCCACGGGTGGCCCGTCGGTCGCCGCCATGGGTTCGGCAGAGTCGCTCATTCGCTTCATCACCTACTGCACTCCGCCGCGACCGACCAGATCGGGGGCCTTCAAACCGCCAAGCAAGAGCCTCCGGCAGGCTATTCCCGCCGGCGAGCACTCGCACGCAACTACCTGCTTCGCTAAGTTTACACCCACCGCACATCTGTTTAGTATCCGAGCCCCATGCCGGACCCTCCCTGGGCTCGCCCCCACGGTATCGACGCCGTCGTCGACAGTTGGCTCCAAAACGGCGACGTGACCCGCTGTCTCGCCGCCGAAAAGCTGCTGCCGGCGACCGAGGCCCACTACGCCGACGTCCCAAAGGAGCTTTCACCCGGACTACGAACGGCGCTGGCGAAGCGTGGAGTCGACCGGTTGTACTCGCATCAGGCGGAGGCGATTCGCCACGCGCTCGAAGGGCGTCACACGGTAATCGCGACGCCCACGGCGAGCGGCAAGAGCTTCTGCTTCCACATGCCGGTGCTCGACGCGGTAGCGAAGGACCCTGCATCGAGCGCCATCTATCTCTACCCGACCAAGGCGCTCAGCCGCGACCAAGAAAACGGCGTGCTCGCCCTCATCGAGGACGCCCAGCTGAAGGCCCCCGCCGCCGTGTACGACGGCGATACACCGGGAGATGCCCGGCGCGCCGCCCGCGAGCGGTCGCGCCTCGTGCTCACCAATCCCGACATGCTGCATTCCGGGATCCTTCCCAATCACGCCAAGTGGGCGACTCTCTTTCGCTCACTCAAGTACGTCGTCATCGACGAACTTCACACCTACCGCGGCGTGTTCGGGACACACATGGCGCACGTCGTCGCACGACTGAAGAGAATCGCCGCCTTCCACGGCTCTAACCCGACCTTCATCTGCGCCACGGCAACCATCGGCAACCCGCGCGCACACTCCGCGCGTCTGTTGGGAGTCGAAGAGTCCGAGGTCGCTCTCGTCGACGAATCCGGCGCGCCGCAATCGAGTCGCCACCTGCTTCTGTACAACCCCCCGGTCGTCAACGCCGAGCTGGGTGTCCGCAAGAGCGCGCTCAAGGAAGCCGTTGGACTGGCGCGGGACCTGGTCCGCGCCAAGGTCCCCACCATCGTTTTCGGACAAAGCCGGAACTCGGTCGAGGTGATGCTCAAGTACCTGCGAGAAAGCTGTCGCGACGTCGCCAGTCCGAACGCGATCATGGGCTACCGCGGTGGCTACCTTCCGGATACCCGCCGTCGCGTCGAAAACGGGCTTCGCGATGGAGACGTGCTTTGCGTCGTCGCGACGAACGCTCTCGAGCTCGGCATCGACATCGGGGACCTCGAGGCGGTGATCTGCGTGGGCTATCCAGGCTCTGTAGCCGGTCTATGGCAGCGTTTCGGCCGCGCTGGACGGCGCGGCGCCACCAGCATCGCGGTCATGGTGTGCTCGAGCAATCCACTCGACCAATTTCTCGCGCGTGATCCCGAGTACCTGCTGAATGCCGGAGCGGAGGAAGCTCGGATCGACCCGGGCAACGTCGAAGTGCTCGTCCAGCATTTGAAGTGTGCAGCCTTCGAGGCGCCGTTCGAGACTCCGCACACGGCGCCCCGAACGGGGAACTCTCCTCCCCCTGGCGAGAGGTACTCGACGCTAGATCCCGAAGCCACCCGCCAGGCCCTCGAATACCTGGGGGGCCACGGACTCGTGCACGAGTCGCGCGGGCGCTTTCACTGGACCGGTGAAGGATTTCCGGCAACCAGTGTGTCGCTGCGCAACATCGGGTGGGACAACTTCGTCATCGTCAACGTCGAGACCGACAAGTCGATCGCCGAGCTCGACTGGCGTGCTGCCCACACCATGCTTCACGAGCAAGCGATCTATCAACACGACGCCGAGCAGTATCAAGTCGAGAAGCTCGACTACGAGAACCACAAGGCGTTCGTGCGAAAGGTCGAGCCTGACTATTTCACGACCGCGCTGACCTATCGCACGGTCTCCGTGCTGGACGAGCTGGCGACTGCCCCGCTCGCCCGAGTCGACGGTGGGTGGGGTGAAATCAAGGTCGTCGAGAAAGTGACGGGCTACAAGAAGATCAAGTTCTTCACTCATGAAAACGCCGGCTACGGAGACGTGCATCTGCCGGAAATGCAGATGCACACGACCAGCTTTTGGATGACGGTTCCCGAAGCATTGCTCGAGCGGCTGGGCCTGCCCCGCGCAGACTTGCTCGATGGACTTCGTGGCGTGGGTCACGCGCTGGAAACCGTGTGCGCTCTGGCGCTGATGTGTGACCCACGCGACATCGGCCAAACCCTTGGAGACGGCGCCGACGACGAAAGTCCAGCCGGCCGCGATCCACATTCGGGACGAACCGGAAAGTTCGATCCAACGATCTTCTTGTTCGACGCCCAGCCAGGGGGAGTCGGCTTAGCCGAGAGAATTTTCGAAAAAGCCCCGGAGCTGTTGATGCAAGCCAAGGAGCTAATCCGGGGGTGCCGATGCGATCAGGGGTGCCCAGGTTGTGTTGGGCCGTCCTCCGCCGGTCCGCCATTCGATCCGGCCGCGCGTTCAGACACCGTCAGAATGCACGGCCGCAAGCAGGTTGCGCTCGACGCACTCGACCTTCTTGGCTTCCACGACGTCACCGCGGAGCCGCCCACCGTTGCGGAGCCCTCGGTCGTGCAATAGCTTTAGGTCCAGAGTGGGCCGCTCCTCGACACGAGTTAGACAAGGCAGCGGGTTCCGACTGATCGCCGGGGCAGCCGCGTCCCTTCTGGTTTTCACGATCGCCTTCGGCGGCTGCATCGCCCGACCCAAGGGAGAGTTCGTCCGACCCACGGACGACGACTCGGGCCCGCCGGCTCCAGTCTTGTTCGAAGGCGGGACTCAAAACGACGCTGGGTTCGAAATCCCCGAGACCGACCCTCACGCGGTGCTCGGCGTCGACCCGCCTCACGGCCCGTTCATTGGTGGCCAGACCGTCATCGTTCGAGGCAACGGATTTTCGAGCGCGGTTCGAGTGTGGTTCGGCGCCACCGAGGTTTCCACCGTCGATGTCCTGCCCATCGATCCGAGTCGCGTTCAGGTGCTCGTGCCGCCGGGCCCGAGCGGGCCGGCCGAAGTAGCCACGCAGAACGGGGATGACAGCTCGACGCGCGGCGCCTTGAGCGGCGGCTACACCTACGATGCCTTCTACTCCGAACCTTCGAGCGGCCCCACCTCCGGCGGCACCGTCTTGACGCTCCGCGGGGATGCGACGAATTGGGACGCCGGTACGACGGTTCTCGTCGACCTCGAACCCTGTGAAGTGCTGGACGTGCACTCGCCGACAGAGCTCGATTGTCGCACGTCGCCGGGCACCCAAGGATCCAAACCGATTCGAGTCACGACCGCCGACGGTGTCAGCTCGGACGTGCTCGACGCCTTCACCTACGGCGACAGCGATAACGGCTTTCGTGGCGGGCTCAGCGGCGACCCCCTCGGATCCGAGCTTCGTGTCCTCGTGCTCGACGGCTTCAGCGGTGCGCCGGTGCCGGACGCCGCAGTAATCGTCGACGATTCGGGTTCGACACAGACCGCGACGACAGACGGCAAGGGACTGGTGGTCCTACAAGTCGACGGGCCGACGGCAACCGTCACCGCGGCGAAGAAATGTCTCCAGCCGACGACCTTCTTCGACGTGCCTGTCGACACCGTGACCTTTTTTCTCGATCCGGTGCTTTCTCCGGCGTGTGGCACCAACCTCGGAGACATTCCACCGGTCGGCGGTTCGCGCGGGCTGCAATCGACTGTCGCTGGTCAATTGGTGTGGGAAGGTGGCGTCGAATTTCAACGGGGAGGGTGGAGCAACGTCCCCGTGCCTAGCTCCGAGGACGAGCGACAGGTCGCCTACGTGTTCCCGCTCTCGACCGATCCGACCCGACTGTTTCGTTTGCCCAGCGAAAACTCGGGCATCACCGTCGATGCATCGGGCTCGATTGGATACGAGTTCAAAATCGCGAGCTCCCCGGGCAACGTGACCATGTACGCCCTCGCCGGCATCGAAAACCGCGAAGTCACGCCACCGACTTTCATCGCCTACGCGATGGGCATTCTCAAAGGAGTCAACGCACAACCCGGCAAGCAGACGGCCGACATTTTCATCAAGATGGACAATCCGCTAGACCATGCGCTGACCATGGCGGTGACCGGACCCAGTCCGACGCCACGCGGACCCGACAGGCTTCGAGCCAGCGTCGCGATCCGGGTCGGCAACTCGGGTTATGCCGTTCTCCCAGTGGGTCAGCGCGTCGAACTCCTGCCCGTCGACGATGCGTTGCCGTTCGTCGGCTTGCCGCCACTCGTCGGCAGCCTGGCCGGGGCCGAATACGTTTCCACCGCCAGCGCCGCGACCGGCCAATCCGAAACATCGCCCAAGTCCGTTCTAGGTCTCTTGGCGTCGACAACGAGCAATCAACTCGTGACGCTCGATTCGTTCGTGGAAATCCCCGTGGTGGCTTCGCCGCTCAATAACGGTGCTTGGGACGGCCAAACCCTGGACGTGGGCTGGGCCGCCGGGGGAGCAGAAGTCTCGCTGACAGTCATTGAGATCGAGAGCGGCGGAGGGCTCTTGTCCTGGACGATCGCGGCCCCGACGGACCCCACGGCACCAAACGGGCGTGTCCTCCGCCTCCCCGACCTGTCTGCCATCCCAGAGGCGGGTCTGATCCCTGGCTCGGTCAGTCTGTCGGTCGCGACAGCGTTCATTCGCGAGTTCGAGTATGGCGCCCTCCGCTATGGTGCTCTTGGCACCAGAGGCTGGGACGCCTACGCGCAAGATGTTTCCTTCGCCCATTTCTAGACTAGCCAGCGTCGCCGCGCTCTCGTTGCTGGCCACGGCGTGTGGCTTCGACAAGTCGGATCGCTACTTGTCGAGCGAAACCCGCGAGGCGGTCCGGATCTGCACGGTCGGCGAACAGCGATGCGGTGTGGGGCTCGAGGAGTGCCGGATCCGCGAAAACGGATCTGATTGGACCACCGTCGACGACTGCGCAGCGCAGGCTCTCGTGTGCGCGCCATCGTTGCTCGAGTGCGTCCCTTGTTTACCAGGCTCGACCGTTTGCGACGGACAAACCGTTTTGGGATGCGAAACCAAAGGCCGGGACCTCACGCCTCGCAGCACGTGTGACACGGAAACCGGAGTCGCCTGCCGAGCCGGAGCATGCGTCAATCTTTGCGCGGCAGCCAAAGAGCAACGAAGCAACGTCGGCTGCGAGTACTGGGGGGCGGATCTGGACAATGCGAACGTCGGAGCATCGCTCAACGCCGCCGCACAGCAGTTCGCGATCGTCGTCAGCAATCCGCAGTCGGACGTACCGGCTCGCGTCAGTATCGAGCGTGACGATACCGAGCCAAGGTCGCAGACCCCGGGGGACGCCGGCGTAGCACCTGGCTCACCAATTTCGGTGGCCTCGGCCGACATTCCGCCGCTGAGCCTCCGGGTGTTCAAGCTCGGCCCGCGGGAGGTCGACGGCTCACCCGACGGCGAGTTCGACACGGGAACGCACACGGCGCTGACGCGGGCGGCTTATCGAGTCACCAGCAGCGTGCCTGTAGTCGCGTACCAGTTCAACCCGCTGGAGAACGTCAACGTTTTCTCCAACGACGCCTCCCTGCTCAAGCCCGTCGAAGCGTTGACGCTGACGCCGGGAACGCTGTCCACAGCCTACGTGGTGCTCGGCTGGCCCCAGACCATCGCCAGTACCGAGGACCCCGACACGAACTTCAATCCGCGCGACCCCATCGATTTGCGCTCGTTCTTGACCATCGTCGGAACTCGCCCGAACACGACCGTGCGAGTCCAGACGCGCACCGACGTCATCGGTGGCGGTCCGATCGAAGCCACCGCCGCCGGGGGCACCATCGAGGCGGTGCTC
>JAJDAH010000292.1 GCA_029261965.1 Polyangiaceae bacterium | reverse complement strand
AGTCGACGTCGTCGTCGTCGTCGTCGTCGTCGTCGTCGTCGTCGTCGTCGTCATCATCATCGTCCGCCCCGGTTTTGGGGTCGGTCTTCAGATCGATGCCGATCTCGCCGAGCTGCGTCTCCAGCAACTCGAACAGCTCCTCGATGTCGTCGCCACTCCACTCGTCGAGGATGTCCGTCAGAAATTCGAAGTAGTCGCCGGCGTCGAGCCGTCGCTCGATCTCCTCGACCTGCTCCTCGGTGAAACTCTCGAGAATGTCGTCCCGAAGTGATTCGGTATCGCCTTCCTCGATCGCTTCTTGAGCGGACAGCCGGATTTGCCGGACGGCGCGCCTGTCGAGATGGACATCCATGGCTGGGCGGCCCTTTAAGCGAAGGCCCGCCGTGCCGTCAAGTCCAGGGGACGCTGGCGGCGCACCTGCCGTTGGCGTTAAAACGCTCCCATGCGCCGGCTCGCGTACATCGCGGCACTCGCGAGCGGGTTCTGGGGCTCGGTAGCGCTCGCCGCCGAGACCGGCGAAGGACCGCGACCGCCGCCCACGAGCTCTCACTACGTACAGTACGGCGTAGCCCTGACCGGCGAGATAATCGCGGGGCCTGGGGGGGTTTGCCCAGACAGCAGCCTAGCCCCGTGCATCTTGGACTCCGGGGCCGGAGTCGCCATCCGGGTGGGATACCGGTCGAGGGGGCCATGGTACGTCGGCGGCGCCTACGAGCTTTCGAGGCAGGATTCTTCCAACCTGCTGCGCCTGGCCATCCTGCAGCAGGTGCGAGCCGAAGGCCGATATTATTTTCCGACCGGACTTCGTTATGGGCCGTACGTCGCCGCTTCGCTCGGGGCGATGGTCTACGGCAGCGAGTTTGGCGCGGACTCCGGCGGTCTCACTTCTGGGATCATGGCCGGGCTGTCGCTGGAAGTGAGCCGAACTACGCTGATCGGGCTGGCGACTGGCTACCGGCAGCTCGTTTTCCGCGCCTGGACGGATTCCGCGGGTCAGCGACGGGCCGATGGGCTGCTGGGGCTCGGAATCGCTCATGTCTGGGTTCTGGAAGTGACCTTCGAGGTTCGCTCACCGTTGCCGCGGTGGTGAGCGAAGAGGGCTTGACTCCCCGCCTCGCGAAAGGTTCCTCTTCCAGCACGTTGCGGAAATGCTCACGCTGCGGTCGGGACAACCCGGACCACGTCAGTTTCTGTCTCGACTGCGGCAATCGAGTTGCCCCGGGCGCCGAGCAGCGCGTGGTCGAAGCCACACCTCCACGAGGCGTGGCGCCGGCCGGTTCTGCGGAGCCCGGCGGGGCGGCGATGCCCGGCGGGGCGGCGATCCCCGGGGGCGCCGTAGTACCCCCACCGGGTGCCTTGCCGCCGCCGCCAGGAGCCTACCATCCACCAGCGGCACCCTCGCCCGCCGCCGGAGGTGAGGGCCATTTGAATCCCCCTCTCGTCACGAGCACCTCGGGCTCCGGAGGCATCAAGCGGCCACCAGCGCCCGATTTCAACTTCTCGCCGCGAACCGGTCCGGACGAGGGCGGGCCTCAATGCACGTCGTGTGGGGCTCTGAACCCACCGAACCATCGTTTTTGCACCGAGTGTGGCAAGGGGTTGCCAGCCGCACCGACGTCGAGCCCCCCTCAAGCGCCGGCGCAGGCGCCCGCCGTCGTGCCCCCCCCTGGCGCCATCAAAAGTGGCAACGCAGGCCTCAGAGGAGCGCCGGTGGTGGACATCGCTCCGGCCCCCACACCTGCCGACGGACGGATCACCTGCAGTCGGTGCAAAGGCTCGAACGCGACTTCCATGCGATTTTGCCAGTATTGCGGCGCAGATCTGTCCTCCGGTGGCCAGGCGCACGGTCCGCCGCCGGAGCACGGTGGCGCCGGGGCCCCCCCTGGGGCCCGACAGGAGCCGCCGGCAGCAGCCCCAGCGGCCCCTGAGCCCGTCGCCAGGCCCGGCGCCCGTCCGAGGGCCCGCCTGGTGGTGATCGCTCAGGACGGCACGCCAGGGCGAAAATACGAGCTCGCCGACGACCAGACCGACATCGGGAGGGCGGAAGGTACGATTCAGCTACCCAACGATCCCTACGTCTCGCCGCGTCACGCCCGGGTGCATTGGAGGAACGGCCGATTCTTCGTTCGTGACTTGGGCTCCGTCAACGGCGTATACGTGCGGCTGAGGCGTCCGGAAGTCCTCAAAAATGCTGACTTGGTCCTGATTGGGCTTGAGGTGTTAAGGTTCGAGGTCGTGACCGACGCTGAGAAGGGGCTTGGCCCGGCAGCAGAGCAAGGCACGCACGTGTTTGGGTCACCCGCGGCCGCACGCTACGCCAGACTTTGCCAGCGCACCGTCGAGGGAGTCACGCGAGACGTTCACTATCTGACGCGCGACGAGACGGTCCTGGGCCGGGAAGTGGGCGACGTGGTCTTCACCGGCGATCCGTTCATGAGCCGGCGACACGCGGTGGTGGCTCGCGACCCGTCGAACGATAGTTTCACCATCCGCGACCTCGGTTCCTCCAATGGGAGTTATCTAGCAGTGCGCGGCGAGGTCGCTGTTCAGCAGGGTGACCACCTCCGCATCGGCCAGCATCTCTTCCGCCTCGAGACGGAGCCGAGCTGATGGGCGACACCATCCGCATGCACGTGTTCGGGCGAACCGACGTCGGGCAGATCCGCGAGCACAACGAAGACAATTTCCTCGTTGCCGACCTGACCGGCAAGAGCCGAAGCTTGATGGAAGCGGATCGGCACCAAGTCGTCGGCGAGCGCGGCACGGCGATGGGCGTGTGCGACGGTATGGGCGGGGCTGCCGCTGGCGAGGTCGCCAGCCAGCTCGCCGTGGACATTGCCTACGAGGACCTCACCAAGGGCGACCCGCCCACGGACCGGGACGACCTGGCGCGCCGCCTGGTTCGCGCGGTCGAAGACGCGGGCATCCGCATCTACAACGAAGCTCGAGCCGACCGCAGCCGACGCGGCATGGGCACGACCGCAACGGTCGCCGCGCTGCTCGACGAGCGGATGTTTTTCGCTCAAGTCGGGGACAGCCGAGCCTATCTCTTGCGTGGAGACCAGTTCGTCCAGGTGACTCGCGATCAGTCGCTAGTCAATCAGCTCATCGAGGCAGGCCAACTCACCGAAGAAGAAGCCGAAACCTTCGAGCACAACAACATCATCTTGCAAGCGCTTGGCACTGCGGAAACGGTCCAGGTGGACTTGACCTACGTGGACCTTCGACTCGGCGATGTCGTGATGCTCTGCTCGGATGGATTGAGCGGCATGATCCGAGGAGAGGAAATTCGCGAAGTCCTCATGTCGGTGAAGGACCCGCTCGAGGCCTGCAAGCAGCTCACCGAACGTGCCAACCTCGCCGGCGGGCACGACAATGTCACGGTCATCGTAGCCAAGTTCTTGGAGGGTCTGCCTGAGCCGAGCCCGAACGACGAACCGCTCGCTTACCGAAAGTACGGCCTGCCCGACGAGGCGTCAGCAGACGCGACCACGAAATCGGCGCCCGTGTCGATGGAACAGCTGCAGACCGGCCCCGCGAGCGAGGAAGCGTCCGGCGAATCTCGGCGGCTGAGAGTCGGCCACACCATGGTCGGCATGAGCAACCCGCTGGCGGGCGTCGACCTCGGCCAGAGCGCCGGTGGGAAATCCGCACCGAGCACTCCGCCCGCGCCGGTGTTCGACGCCGACGACGATCCAGTCGACATCCCGGTGACCGGCCTACACCCGTCGATTGTCGGCGGGCTCGTCCTCGGCTCCCTCATCCTCGTGGCCGTGTTCGGGTTTTTCTTTCTGAACTGACCGACCGATGCGCGAAGCGTTGCGGCGGATCCTGTGGATCGTGCCGACCCTGCTGACCATCACCGTGGGCGCATTCTGGCTCGTCTCGAAGGTCGGCGCGCCAACCGCCGAGGCCCATCGAGACGAGCTGCCGCTCTTCATCAACCTCGAGCCACAAAGCGGCGGCGACCTCGCCAAAGCCGCCCTTCGGCACGTGGCGTTGAACGACGACGACGGCACCGCCCGAGCGCTGCTCGTGCGTCTTGGCGGATCGGCGTTGCCTCATGTCTTGCCGGAGCTCGACTCGCTCGAACCCACTGGCCGAGGACGGGTCGCTCTCGCCCTCATGCCCATCGCGCATCGAATGCGTTTGGCGAGTCTCGACGAGGCCGAGGACGCCGAAGAGGCGGTCGTCTTTTGGACTCGATTCTGGCAGGACCGCAACATCGATTTTCGGCCAAGCGTCGTACGCCGCGCCGTCCGGCGCTACTCGGAACGACCGAGCGACGTGCGTCGTTCCGACATCGTGCAGCTCGATACCTTCGCCCTGCCCGAGTTGATCGACGTCATGAGACCCGTCGAATCTCCGGCCGACGTCGAGCGTGTCCGCCGGATAGCGAAGCTCGCGCACGACGTCACCGGCGTCGGCGCGACAGTGCCGGTCGGTGCGACCGTCGAGGAAACCCGACGCGTCGTCGACGAGTGGGAACGGTGGTGGGGCCAGCACAACGCCGAGTACCAAAGTTTCGACGGCGCCCGGCGCGTGCTCACGATGCTGACCGCGACCCAGTACGGAACGTGGGCTCGCGACGCCGTCGAAAATCGACTGGGCCCCTCGGAAAGCGGCGAGCCGGTGCTCGACGTCATGCGCAGAGCGGCCCCGACGACCGCCTGGCTCGTCCTGGTGGGGCTGCTCGGCGGCTGGGCCGCTGGAGCGGTCTGGGGGATGTTGGGAGCCGCATTTGCGCGACGCCCAGTCGATTGGGCGACCTCGACAGCAGCCATTGCGCTCATCGCCATTCCGGCGACGGTCATCGCCTGCTGGCTTGCCCCGAGCAGCGCCAGATCCTTGCTCGCCAGCGTCGTCATGGTGTTGGTGACCGCCGCCCTCGTTTCGAGGCATCAGCGCGCGGCGGCCCGCGCCTCGCTCGATCAAGAGTTCATTCGGACCGACCGCGCCCTCGGCGCCGGGCCTTTGAGAATAGCCGTCCGTTGTCTGCGCCCTGCCAGCACGCAGGTGATCTCTCTTCTCCCGATCGAACTGCCGGCGGTGCTCACGACGTCCTTCGTGGTCGAACACGGTTTCGGCCTCGATGGACTCGCCGCGGTGACCCTCTCCGCAATCGAGAGCCGCCACGTGGCCTGGCTGATGGCGATGACGGTCTCGATCGCGCTCGTCGTCGCGGTCGTGCAAATCTTCAGTGACAATTTGCTCGCCGCACTCGATCCACGGATCCGCGTCGCCGTTCGACGTCGCCAGGGGCTCGAATGAGCACCGCCAAGGTGATCACTCGGGCCGCGTCGCTCTTCCTCGCCGTCGTGTTGTTGCTTGCCGTTTTCGCCGACGTGTTTTTCGAGCTACCGCGGTCGACCGGCTCGAGCGTCGCATCGCGCAACGTGCTCGCGCTGTCGGTGCATGGCGCCCGAGGAAGCGTCGTCATCGGGCTCAGCGTCGCCTTGTTCGCGGTGACGGCGGGTGTCATCGGCGGTGGGCTCGCGGGGTTCGGGCCGCGCATCGCGGATGCGTTGCTCGGTCGCGCCGTCGAAATCACCGGGGCGCTACCGACGGTCGTCATCGTAGCGCTCGTGCGTGCCATCGATCGCGACGACTCGGTCGTCTCTTTCATCGGCGTGCTCGCGCTACTGCAAGCCGTGCACGTCGCTCGCCTAGTGCGCGGAGAGGTGCTGCGAGTGCGCGGTCAGGACTTCGTTCTCGCGGCCCAGGCGCTCGGCGCGGCACCCGCCCGCGTCTTTCGTTTTCACGTCCTGCCCCACGTGCTCAGTCCAGTGCTCGTTCGCGCCGCGCTCGTCGTGGCTGCCGCGGTGGCACTCGAAGCCGCCCTCGGGTTCCTCGGGCTGGCACCTGCCATGTCCCCCCCCTCCTGGGGCGTCGCGCTGAGCCAAGCGACCCCGAATGCTGGCGGAGGTGCGTTGCTGCTCCCCGCCTTCGCGGCAATCGCGACGACGATGTCGCTCTGGGTCGTCGCGGACGCGCTCGACGACTCTCTGAGCGCGAGACGCGGCCGGCCGAAGGCATGGTGAAACCTCGTGGGAGGCGGTTTTCGGCACTCAGCCGCCATCTGCTCTTGCCACCCGCTGCAGGGTGATTAATGGAGCACCGATGCCGCTCGCGTTGGTCGACGAACAGAACTTCGAGCAAGAGGTTCTCCAGAGCCCAATCCCCGTGCTCGTGGAGTTCGGAGCCGAGTGGTGCGGCCCCTGCAAGACCGTGGCGCCGGAGCTCGAGGCCCTCCAGCAGGAACTGTCCGGCAAAGCGAAGATCGTCACGGTGGACATCGACCGCTCGCCTACGCTCGCCCAACAGCTCGGCATTCAGTCGGTACCCACGTTCGTCATCTTTCACGAGGGGCGGCCCGCCGGGGGCAAGGTCGGCGCGCTCCGTCAGGCTCAACTTCGAGAAATGCTCGAACCTCTGTTGCCGCGCGACGCCGGCGCGCTGAAGCCGGAAGAAGTGTTCAAGCTCCAGCAGGCAGGTCGTATCAGCCTGGTCGACACCCGTGAGCCGGCGGTGTGGAAACGGTCGCGGATCGCGCATTCGGTCAACCTGCCGCTCGACGACATGGAAACGCGGCTCGAGGAGCTGCAGAAGCTCCCGGAGCCGCCGGTCCTCTATTGCCGGGCCGGGACCGAGACGAAGGACCTCGCCGCGCGCCTTGCGGGCCAAGGTTTCCCCGTGTCGTATCTCGAAGGCGGAGTGCTCGCTTGGGAGGGTGCGGGTTTCGAGCTCGAGCGGCCGGACTGAAAAGGCTCTCCGCTACGTCTCGCGAGCGGCGGCGAGCGCCGCGGCGATCACTTCCCGTACGGGAACTCCGTTTTCGCGAGCTCGCTCGGCACATACGTCGAACTCAGGTTTCATTTGCGCCGGACCGTATGGGCCTTCGCTAATCTTCACGGGTACGAGTCCGAAACGTGTCGAGACCTCGATGAGGTGACGCGGGCGTTCCACACGGCCGACCGAATGGCGCCGCACACCGATGGACGTGGTCTCGCGCAGCATCACCTCCGCCAGGTGGCTGGCACGACTCGCCGGCGCGATCGCAGAGACCGTGAGGGCTGGTCGGCCCTTTTTCATCGTGATCGCGGTAGCCCACGCGTCTAGCGCTCCAGCTCCGAGCAGCGCCTCGATGCCGTGCGCCGCGAGCTCACCGGTGATGTCGTCGACGTTTGCCTCGAGCACGACGTGCTCGTCGTCTGGCGACATCAGCTCCTCGGTGGCGCCTAACACCACTCGGAGAGCATTCGGACGGTCAGGCAAATCCCGCGTGCCCCGCCCCCAACCGACCCGCTCAGGGCGAAACTCGGGCCAGCGTTCGAACCCGCTCGCAGCGCCTGCAACGATCGCCGCGCCGGTGGGCGTGACGAGCTCGGCGTCGATTCCGGCATCGTAAGTCGGAACGCCGCGGAGACAGCTGACCGTGGCCGGTGGCGGCAGCGGCAGCACGCCGTGCTGGCACTCGACCAGGCCGCGACCCATCGGCAGCGGGCTGGCGACGACGCGAGCGCCAATGTGCTCGAGACACGCGGCGGCACCGACGATGTCCACGATGGCGTCGACCGCGCCGACTTCGTGAAAGTGCACGTCGCCGATGTCGATGCGGTGAACCTGGCTTTCGGCTTCGGCGAGCACTCGAAAAATCCGGCGTGCCGTCGCTTCGACCGAAGCATCGAGAGAAGCGTCGGCTATCAGCTGGTCGATTTCTCGATAGGCACGCTCTGGCTGCTTCGCATCGAATCGAACGTCGAACTTCGTCGCCCCAATCGCGCCGGCGAAGGCCCGCCGAAGCTCGAGTTTCACCTCCCCGAGTCCGAGCGCCGCGACCGCCGCCTGCACGACCGAAAAGGGCACACCCAGATCGATCAACGCGGCGATCGTCATGTCCCCGGCGATCCCACTGAACGCGTCGAAAAAAAGGACCTTCCCCTCTCCACCGCGTCGCGGGAGAGGCTCGCGGTGGGCCTCGGCGTCGCCGTCGAGATCCCGCGAATGCTCGTGGGCCAAGCGGCTGTGACCTTCGGCATGCGAATGGGTATGAGCGTGCGAATGGCCGTGGGCATGCGAATGGCCGTGGGCGTGATGCTCTGGCTCGCCGTCGCCGTCGCGATCCTGACCTCGACTCACGGTTTGGTGTCCTCCCGCGAGCGAACGATACGCGCTACTGCCATCGCGGCGCCGAATCCATTGTCGATGTTCACGACTGTCACGCCCGCGGCGCACCCACTCAGGATGCCGAACAGCGCCGTCAAGCCACCGAGCGAGGCGCCGTACCCGATGCTCGTCGGAACCGCGACTATCGGCACGCCAACGAGCCCCCCGACGACGCTCGGGAGCGCACCTTCCATTCCAGCGACGACGATGACCGCCGGAGCATTTTTCATCGAATCGATGCGGTCGAGCACCCGGTGGATCCCGGCGACACCGACGTCGAAAATCTTCGTCGCCTCGACACCGGCCATGCGAAGCGTCTCAGCCGCTTCCTCC